>CAMIVF010000137.1 GCA_946401715.1 uncultured Clostridia bacterium
CCCAGAAGGTTCTTCACAAATTCAAGCATGTTTTCTCCTTTATGGGTTCCTATAGACTTCCGCTGTGCACAGTTCCAAATGTGCATCGGACTGCAGATAAGCACAGGAATACATGGTAAGTATACCGTCCAATGCCTGTTCTTGCAAGCCCAAACGCGCTCAAAACACGCGCCCGCAATGTCTTGTGCTCGATGCATGGACCCGCTTGTCTTCCAATGGACAGGCTGTTCATGAAAAGAAGACACAAATCAGGGGCCCGTCTCACCGGACAGACCCCTGAATCATTGCGATATGGATATGGGTGCCAAAGATCATTTATTTCCCGCATGCAGCCGGGCCCGTTTCTTCCCGGTTCACGCGAACCGGAAACATGGCTTCAAACCACGAAGGGAGGATTTCCTTCAGCAGTTTTTCCGCCTCCTGATGCTGCCGGATCCATCCCGGCACACACAGGACAGCCATGCCCTTTTCGCGGCAGTACGCTCTCTCCAGAGAATGATGACGGATCAGCTCGTCCGCCTCGCAGCCGTCCTCTGAAACGAGAATGCATGCTTCAAACGGCGTCTTTTCTCCCTTCTCATAGTCCGGCAGCAGCGCAATCAGTGTCCACTCCCGATTCAGCACCTGCTCATATTTCGTCAAACGCCACAGGCTCATTTCAGGATTCCCTCCTTCTGCATGGCTTCAAGCGCGATCTCAAGTGCTTTTCGGGCTGCCTCATAGCCATGAGCACCCTCCGTCTCATAGTACGCATGGGCAATTCCCAGATCCTTCAGGTACTGGTGATATGCCCTGGAATACTCAACCGCATAATCTTCCTTTCCGCAGGACAGGAAGAACCGCGGAAGATCTTTTCCGCTCTCAGCAGCCTTCTTTGCCAGGTACAGGATATCGTTCTCGCTGCCGTAGATTTCATCAATCGGTCCCAGTGCGTCTTCCACGCCGCGCAGATCAGGTCCGTTTTCCATTCCCTGCCATACTTTGTACATGGCCACCGGATCCCTCGCTCCGGAAAGCCCCATGCATACACTGTATTTCTCCGGGCATCTCAGCGCCGCTTTCACTGCGCCCTGTCCGCCCATGGAAAAGCCGGCAATAAAAGTATCTTCACGTCTGGAAGACACCGGCAGCCTGTGCGCCAGAAATTCCGGAAGCTCCTGTGTCAGATAGGTGAAGAACTTCTGTCCGTGCCGCATGTCTGCATAGCTCGAGCTTCTCGCATCCAGCGAAACCGCCAGGAGGCCGTACCTTTCACAGAGGCTTTCCACATCGGACTCCCAGAACCAGAGAGTCGAGTCATCTGTTCCGCCGTGCAGCAGGTACAGAACCGGCATCGGCTTTTTCGCACTTTCGCTCCATGCCGCTGTGAGCGTTGTATGCTGCATCAGCACGCTGGAAAAATAATAGACTCTCAGAAAAGCCACCTGTTCCTCACTCCTCCGTCCCGATGAGATTCATCTCCAGGCAGGAGGCCTGCTCCGCGCCGGTATACAGGGTATGCCGTGATGTGCGCATATGCATGCCATGCGCCGTGGATTCTCCGGTGTTCATGTTCCGGTCATAGTCCGGATACAGCTGTCCCATGACCTGCAGGCCGATCCGATGCCCCGCGGCAAACATATTGGCTGCATTGCCTGCATCGAAACAGTATTCATGCACCTCACCGGGTGCAATCATTTCTGGGTCAAACAGACGCCGCTCATGCCGCGCACGGATCAGCCCGGCCAGAAGCTCTGTCCTGCGTCCGTCGGGCGCAATGTCAAACAGCCTGCACGCATAGTCTGTATCCGGTGTATCCGCCGATGCATACAGATGCATTTTCATCGTGCCTGCCAGGGTCCGTTCTTTTTCAAGGGGAGATGTCACAAACAGTGCCGCATCCTTCCGCTCTCCCAGATCCTGCCAGTCAGCCGTCATACGGCGGCCGGCCCGGTCGGTGATGGCGGAAGGCATCGGATCTGCCGGGTCCACTGTATAGGATACCTGTCCGCCCTGTCTCTCGCTATGCTCTGACAGTGTCCCATCTGCATGCAGATACAGCTTCCAGGTTTTTCCCTCCGGCGGCCAGTCCTCCGCCGTGCGCCAGAGATTGCTTCCTCTCACAAAGTAGCGCACCCGCGGCTCTTCCTCTTCTTCCTTTCCTTTCAGCCAGAGGTCAAACCATCTGTGCATGGATTCAAAAACGCCTGCATTTCTGCCCGAGGCCGCCGGTGTGTAATCTGTGCCCTCCACTGTATCCGGCATGTCCCCGCCATGGGGCCAGATCCCAATAATCAGCCTGGCATGCTCTCTTGTAAGAGGATCCCTGCTCCTGCGCGCAGCAAGATAGCTGTCGATTGTCCATTCTCTGGCTCCATCCAGCCAGCCTGTACCGAACAGCGCAGGCACCCGGACCTGATCAAAGTCAATGGGCATATGCATCTTTTTCCAGTATTCCGGGTCTTCCGCTCCATCCATCACATCCAGATAATCCTTCAGAATCGGAACCTCCGGGATCTGCGCCGCCTCGCATTCTGCCGGCGGCTTCTGCGCAATCATCTCTTCCAGCCTGGAAAAGTTCTCCCGCATCTGTAAGAGCACATCTTCGCGTCTGGATGCATCCGGAATATAGTTGTCAGGGTGCGCCAGCGTCTGCGCATAGGCCCAGAAGAGGTGCTGCATATGACGCACGTGTCCTTTCCGGATTCCGAAGGGCTGCTGTGAAGGACACATGAAGGGACAGACTGCCTTCAGATGCGGAGGTCTGCGGGAGGCCGCCGCGTTCTGAACAAAGCCCGGGTACGACAGCCCAAACATGCCCACACTTCCGTCACAGAACGGCTGCTGCGCAAGCCATTCCACGGCATCATACCCGTCGTCAAATTCATTCTGTCCGTTCAGTCCGAGTGTCCCTTCACTTTCCCCTGTCCCCCGAAGATCCTGGGTGACCACGGCATATCCATCCGCGACCAGTTCCGGGAAGCGGCTGTAGAGAGGATCTGTTTCCAGACTGTTCCTCCCGTACGGTGTCCGGTAGAGGACAGCCGGCCATTTTCCTTCTTCCGAGGGCAGATAAACATCCGTAGCCAGACGGCATCCGTCCCGCATGACGCATGCTGTACCTGTTTTTTTAATCACATCTGCCTTCCTTTCCGCCTGCGAGAGGCCCATCCGAAGATTCCTGCACCCAGCATCAGAGGCAGGGTAAACAGCAGAAATGCCAGTCCATAGTCTCCGGTCATGTCCACAATTCTGCCGCCAATGGCGGGAGATGTCCCCTGACCGATATCAGACCCGATGTAATACGTGCTCGAGGCGCTCCCGCGTCTTTCAGGCGGAACGACCCGGACACAGGCCGCCTGAATGGCCGGGCGTGCCAGACCGACGCCTGTTGTCTTGATGACAGAAGCTGCCGCAAACATCCACGGGGAGGATGCGCGCCACAGAATCAGAAAACCGAGGATCATCAGTCCAAGCCCGGGGTACAGCGAAAAAGCGACGCCGCGGCGGTCCGCCAGTCTTCCGAAGAGGACGCGCGTCACGCACAGCACGATCGCGGAGATGGTGAAGTACCATCCAATGTTCGCAATCCCCTGCTGTGCTCCGTAAAGCGCAATCATGCTGTTTTCCAGTCCGTTGGCCATGGCGATGGCCACATCGACAGCAGCAAATGCAAGGCATTCGACTGCAATGATGTCCTTCCAGTGAATCTTCCGGTTTTTCGGCGCTCTCTGTGCTCCGCTGAATGGACGGAGTATGCATGCTGCTCCTGCACCAAGCAGAGCCAGGACGCCCGAGGCGATGAAATTCATCCGGTATCCGCCCATGTTGATCAATGCCAGGCCGATTGAGGGACCCGCTGCGACACCGATCGACTGGACCACGCCGTAATAGCTGAGGCCTTCGGTCACGCGCTTTTCAGGCACCAGTTCCGGGATCACCGCCATGTTCACTGTGCTGGAAAAGGCAAAGAACATGCCGTGCAGAAAACGTACGGCCAGCAGCACACCATACACATCCGTCAGGCCATACAGCATCGTACACAGTGCCATTCCGCCGGTGGCACCGATCAGAAGAAGCTTCCTGTTCAGCCGGTCATTGATGATGCCTGTAAAAGGCCGCGCAACCATGGAGGCAATGGAAAAGGCTCCGGTAATGGCACCGGCAACCGCTATGCTCAGCCCAATGCTTCCCAGATACTTTGCCATAATCGTGGAGACCATGGAATAACTGACGGACACCACAAAATTGATCAATGTCAGCAGAACATACTGTCCGTTCAGCAGTCTGACTGGATTCTGATTTTCGTTCATATCTGCTTATCCCTTGATCGAACCGATCATAACTCCTTTCACAAAATGCCGCTGGGCAAAGGGATAGATACACAGAATCGGCAGCGTGGCCACAACCGTGATGGCATATTTGACCAGCGTCTGCAGGGATTCTGCCGAGGCCTTCACCCCGGATTCGAGGCTTTTCTGGGAGTTGTTGATCAGAACCTCGCGCAGGAAAAGCTGAATCGGCCACTTGCTTCTATCCATCAGATAAATGGCAGAAGTGAACCACGAGTTCCAGATGCCGACCGCGACAAACAGCGTGATGACAGCCAGACTGGCCTTGCTCAGCGGGAGAATGATTCTGACCATGATCTGCAGGTCGTTCGCGCCGTCGAGCCGCGCAGACTCCTCCAGTGCATCCGGAAGCCCCATGAACGATGTCCTCAGAATGACCATGTTAAAGGTGCTGAAAGCAGTGCACAGCAGGATTGAGAGCCGCGTATTGATGAGTCCCAGCTTGACAAAGACAAGATACGTCGGAATCAGGCCCCCGCTGAAGAGCATCGTAAACACCATAAACATCATGACAGCGCCTGCAGGCAGAAACCGTTTTCTGGAGAGCACATAGGCACAGGGAACTGTCAGAAGCAGGTTCAGCGCCACCCCGAACACCACATAGAACAGCGTGTTCAGATACCCGGTCAGAATGTTCCTGTAGCCGAAAACCGCCTCATACCCCGCAAAGGAGAATGGTGCAATCGGAATCAGATGGAACCCGCCGGTGCGTGCCAGCACACTGGGATTGGAAATGGAGCAGCAGAAAACATGCCACATGGGCGCAAGGCAGCAGAAGCCCACCAGTCCGAGCACCACCGCATTCACAGCCAGAAAGATCCTTCGGGGCAGGCTTTCCCGGATTTTTGTTCCGTATTTCATCCTTACTCCCTCCTCAGAACATGCTGCTGTCTGTATAGGTCCGACTCAGTTTGTTTGCCGTCAGCACCAGCGCCAGACTGACCACCGAGTTGAAGAGGCCCACAGCGGTGCTGTAGCCGATCTTCTGCTTGACAATCCCCACACGGTATACATAGGTGCTGATGACATCCGCCGTCTCATAGGTTGACGGCGAGTACAGAAGCAGGACCTTTTCGAAGTTCACATTCATGATGGCTCCGCAGCGGAGGATCAGCATGATAATAATCGTAGAGGCAATACCCGGCAGAGTCACATGCCAGGTCTGCTGGATATGATTGGCTCCGTCAATCTTCGCCGCATCATACAGTTCCTGATCGATTCCGGAAAGCGCCGCAAGAAACACAATGCTGTTGAACCCAATGGTCTGCCAGACCTGGGAAATCGTAAAAATGGATCGGAAATACTGAGGAAGGGAGATATAGCTCCTGGGGGTTCCTCCAAAAACTTTCACAATGCTCGCAATCACGCCTGTAGAGTTGGTGAACTCCTTGATCAGTCCCGCGACCACAACCATGGAAATAAAGTGCGGAATGTAACTGACGGTCTGGACCAGCTTTTTGTATCCCGCATGCTGCACCTCATTGAGCATCAGGGCCAGTACGATCGGCGCAGGGAAACAGATCAGAAGATCCAGAAGACTCAGGATCAGCGTGTTGGTCAGCGTTCGCGCGAAATAGATTCCGGAGAAGAAATCCTGAAAATTCTTCAGTCCGACCCATTTGCTTCCGAAGATTCCGCGGGTGAGCGAATAATCCTGGAACGCCATCGCCAGGCCTGCCATCGGCAGGTAGTTAAAGATCAGCACATACACCACTGAGGGCAGCAGCATCCAGTACAGCAGTCTGTTCTGCCGGTAATTCAGAATCAGCCGTCCTCCGTGTTTTCTTTTTTTCGCGGGTGAGATGGATGTCATCCTGTTTCCGCCTCCCGTTTTCCTGCGTCTACAGCCAGAGCCTGCCGGCGCAGCTGTTTCTGTTTTTCGCTGTCTTTATCATATGCAACAAAAAAGAAGCCGTAAACGGCTTCTTTTTGATGATTGCATGTGCTGATTTTTGTCCGCGGCATCCCACGGCGGATTCTGCCCGACGGACATGGGCATTTTTTAACCTGACACGTTCCATTTTTGCCTATTCTTCCATTTCACCGGCCGAACCTGTTTTTCCGCTCCTGTACTGTCCCGGCGTCACGCCTTCGTACCGCTTGAAAATGCGGATCAGCGTCTGACTGCTGCTGTATCCCACCCGGCGGGCTGTTTCAGAAAGCGTAATGCCCTCCTCCTGGGTCAGAATCTCCTTGGCCTTTTCAATCC
>CAMIVF010000138.1 GCA_946401715.1 uncultured Clostridia bacterium
GCGACCAGAGCGTTCAGCTGGGTGTAATACTCTTCCAGAGTCGTGGTGATCGGGGTTACATGATACTGGCCTTCAAAGTCTGCGTTGAAGCGCTCAATGTTTGCCTTGAATCCCTGTGTGATCGGATCCTCGGAAGCCTCCAGGTCATCCCAGAACATCCAGGTGATCTCCTGCACTCCGTCATCCGCCGCAGCAGCCATCGGCATGCCGGCCAGAAGGCCCGCTGTCATCGAAAGCGAAAGCAATACAGAAACAGCTTTTCTATTCATTTTCCTTCCTCCTTTTGGAACCCACCGGCAGCCTCCCTGCCGGAACCAGCGTCCTCGTCTCCCAAACGTACGGGACGCAATTTGTTGATATAACCATAGCAGATATATGCTCTATGCTCTTCACAATTATTGCTTTGTATTTCCGAATTATTGCTTCGTGTTTTTTCACCGCAATGCCATTTTGTTTATTATTTACAAAGATATACATATTCTTTTGTGCAATATTACTTATATGGCGTTTTGATTGTTGTGGAATAGCCTGTTTTTACAAAAAACATGTGCTCTTTGCTTCATTTTTATTGACAGCGAATCGCAATTATTCTATTCTAAATTAGCAGTACGAAATATTGTCTTTAGCAAGGGCAGACCGTCTTGATTCTGAAAAATGGCATCAGAAAGTACGGAAGCAAGGCATCAGAAATGCGGCACCAGCCTGGCCGACGCTCAAAAACCCACTGACGGGGAGGACCGGACTATGATCGAACATTTGGAAGGAACGCATGAAACCGTCAACTATCGGAAGAATACGAATCTGAGAATCTACGATAATATCCAGTATGAAGAATACCCGATGCACTGGCACTCTCCGATCGAGATTGTCATGCCTGTCAGGAAAGATTACCGGGTAGAGTACGCTGACAGCGCGGCAACCCTCAGGGTAGGTGACATTCTGATGATCTGCCCGGGGGTCCTGCACCATTTTTATGCCTGTGAAGGGGAACGGTATATCATACAGGCTGAAATCAATCCTGTCCTGCATCTTCGGGAGCTTGATTCCATCCTGACGATGATCCAGCCTGCGCTGTTGATTACACCCGATCTGTTTCCGGACGTCTATAAAAGGGTCCGGGAACTGGTGGTTCAGATCGAACAGGAATACCTGAAGGAAGATGCCTTCTTTGAGACCTCGATCTATTCCATGCTGACCGAGCTTTTTGTTTTGATCGGCAGAAGCCGCGCCCAGAACGCGCAGCGGTTTGCCTCAGACGAAGTCCGGCAGAAAAAGTATGTTGAGAAGTTCATGGATGTCTGCAGCTACATCGATGAGCACTGTACGGAAAACCTGGCGCTTGACGACATAGCTTCCTACTCCGGCTTCTCCAAGTATCATTTCACCCGTCTGTTCAAGCAGTTCACCGGATCAACCTTTTATAAATACCTGAATCAGAAAAGGATCACCCGCGCGGAGCGATCCCTCTCAGATATGTCATTGTCCGTGACTGATGTGGCGATGACCAGCGGCTTCACCAGCATGTCCGCCTTCATACGGATGTTCAAGATTATGAAGGGCTGCACCCCCTCTGAATTCCGGAAAATGTACTCTCCGCATCCGGGGGAATATAACGCTCAGCAGCAAGAGCCTTCCTCCGCGGCAGGCAGCAGATAAATCCGGAAACGCCAATGGCGTTCCTGCTGCGGAGCTGCGTACCGGCGGCTATGCCTCCAGCAGCTGTCTTGCTTTTGCTGCATCGTATTCCACATACGCAGCGCCGCCCGTCTCAATCTCGTAAAGCGCGTGGGCTGCCAGATGCTCGGCCGCCTGCTCCAGGTCCCGGCATCCGGGCCTGCCCTTGTACAGGTCGATGATCGAATCAACCGCCTCCGGCGTGATCCGGCACTCTTCCGGATTCATTCCCATGCGCCGGAAAACTTTCGGCAGAGAGTAATCCCTGAAGATGATCTTCTTTTCTTCACTTGTGTAATCCGGTATGTCAATCACAGCAAACCGTGTGATCAGCGGTTCAGAGATCCTGTCTTTTTTGTTTGCCGTCGCGATGGGATAGACGCCCTGTGTCGGAATCTGGCACTCCATGTAATTGTCCGTGAATCCCAGATTGTCCAGCAGCGACAGCAGCGTATCCGCAGGATTGCCGTTCTGCCCCCTGTGATCCGCCTTATCCAGCTCATTGATCACGAACACGATGTTTGAGCTGCCTGTCTGGGAAAATGCTTCCATGATTCTCCCCGGCCGGGCATTCGTATAGATGCGCGGCGTACCAGTGAGCGCCTCCGGATCACGGACCGTGCTCATATCGAAGACAGCAGAAGGAATCTTCAGGATTCTCGCGACCGCATACGCAATCTGGCTCTTTCCGGTTCCGGCCGGACCTGCCAGCAGCAGCCCATAGCTGGGCAGGGTATGGGTCCTGTTGATCTGTATGATGGTCTCTATGACACGCTGTTTCACGTTTTCAAGGCCATACAGCTCCTCGTCCAGAATCTTTCTGGCCTCCACCGGATCAATCGGATCAAAGTAAGAGCTTCTCCAGCGTACCTGCAGCATCATGGAGAGCGCTCTCTGCGCATGACGCTTCTCGTCTGCATTTCCGCCATCCTGCCCCGCAGTGATGATATTTTTCCTTGCCCACTGACGGATGTTCGCCGGCAGCGTGTCCGCGCAGCAATCCATGAAATTGATGATCTCAGGCAGCGTCGTCATACTCATCTGCTCCGGGATTTCCTCATCACCGGCCTGCAGAATGGACGTGCGCAGCCGTTCGATCATATACTGAAGAAACTGATCCTCAAAAGGCTGCAGGCTTCCGCCATCCATGGGCGGATCCACCGCCTTGATCCGGTAAACATAGAAAGAGTTCCCGTCTCTCGTCCCGCTCAGACGGACAGAAATATGATGCGTTCCCAGCCAGGAAAACAGCTTTCTGAACCGGATGTCGGCTCCGTTCATGTCCAGCCGCGACATGTGATGACGCTCTCCGCCGTCATAGTACTCAAAAGCGAGCCTCCTGTCCGGATTCATGAATCCTCCGGCAATCCGGTGCGGCACGTCACGTCCCGCGGGAACCGTCAGAATCAGAAAGATCCTGTGTCCCAGATCCGTCTTAGGCTGGGCCGGAAAGATCCGGTAGACCTCATCCGGATCAGGTCCCGCGTCGGAAGGATGCACGGCGTCCGGGTCCTCCCAGGAAAACGCCGGGCCGCAGCCGGAGATTCCCGGGCCTGTCAGCTTTCCGTGTGCCTTGCGGGAAAGGTCCGGCTTTTTCCCCGCTTTCGCATGCGCCTTCTGCGCTGCCTTTCTCTCCGCTTTTTTTGAGCGTTCACTCGCCTTCTCCTCAGAGATCAGCTTCCGCATCCGGATCACCTCCGGATCAGGCGCCTCAGACCGGCGTCTGGAATGCTCGCGCTCCATCGTCTCACGGTGCACCGGGATCGCAAGCCCCATTTTCCGGAGCACGTCCAGGTATTCATCGATCCTGGCGTCCGTGATCTCTCCGCCGCTCTCCTCACAGGCTTCGTTCCAGATGCCCTCCAGCTCGTCCATATAATGCTGCTCCATGTTCGGCGCAAATGCGAGCCCGTTCTCGGCAAGTATCTGTTCAATCGTTCTGGCTTTCGCCATAGCCTTCTCCTCTTTTATGCAAGTTTCAGGATCAGTTCCAGAACACGTCTGGCGTTTTGGGCGATTTCCTCCCGGGTGATGAGTCCTTTCTCAAACGCTTCCTTCACACGCTCCGGATAGCCTGCGCCCATCTTGATATCATTGCCGGCTTTCAGTTCCAGATAGTGTTCCCCGCTCGTCCACCAGTCCGTGGTGACAGGCCCGTCGAATCCCCAGTCTTCCCGCAGGATTCCCGTCAGCAGCTCTTTGTTTTCAGAGGTGTGCGTTCCATTCAAAAGGTTGTAGGAGGACATGATGGACCAGGGCTTCTCCCTCTTGACGATCAGTTCAAATGCGCGCAGATAGATCTCGCGGAGCGCTCTCTCACTGACTCTGGAGTCACTTCCTCTTCTGTTCGTTTCTTTGTTGTTGACGCAGAAATGCTTTACGCAGGCACCGATCCCGTTGGTCTGCAGTCCGCGCACCACCGCGCCCGCGCACAGGCCGGCCAGCAGCGGATCCTCGGAATAATACTCGAAGTTCCTGCCGCAGAGAGGACTGCGGTGTATATTGATCGCCGGGCCCAGCCAGACACAGCAGTTGTTTTCCTTCACTTCGAGCGCGAGTGCCCGGCCGATCCGCTCCAGCAGATCCTGGTCCCATGTGCATGCAAGCATCGTCGCGCACGGCCATGCAGTTGCCGTCACGCCGGTTTTCTCCTCGACGCGCAGGCCGGCGCCCCCGTCCGCCGTCATCGCGTTCGGCACACCCCACTTCTCCAGATTGCCCCAGCCAAAGGTATTTGCCACGCCGGTATTCGGCTGTCCTCCGGTCAGGGAGATCAGTTCGTCAACAGACACCTGCTCCATAAACGCGTCCAGCGTGAACTTCCCATCCGCGACATCGTCAAACAGAATCCGCTCCGGATGCTTTTCCCCCTTTGGCGACCACGGTGCCTGTCCCGAAGGAACGGCCGCTCTTCCGGGAAGCGGAAAATCGTTCATCAGGTCCGGGATCGGATCCAGCCCAAGGACACGCTCCGGGTATTCCTCCGTCGGAAGCGCCTCATAGCTTCCGTCCGCAAGCAGCCGCCTGGAAAGCTTCCGCGGCGCGCAGCGCTGTGTCAGCTGTTCCAGGACCAGATCCTCTTCCAGCGTCCAGGTGTACAGCACCTTTGTCAGATCCCTGATACTGTTCCCGGCATAGAAGGTGTAATCTCCCTTCTCCAGCACCCATGCCGACTTCTTCACCTTTCCCGTGTCATCGTAAGAAGCAAGACATCTCACCGGAAATGTCATATCGATCGTCTGCGATACACCGCTGCCGAGCATCCCCGTTTTCGCAAACGACACCAGCGTAAGCGCGCTCTTTCCGAGCTTTCCCTGCGGGCATTTTGCATAGACCTGAATGACCGTTTTGCCCGGCATCTCTGACAGATTCGTTGCCTTCACCGACAGCACGATGTCGTCACCGGCCTGCGCACAGTAAACCGGAACAATCAGAAAATCCGAATAAGACAGGCCATATCCAAACGGATAGCTGACCCTGTCCTTTGCCCCCGTAATCGTCTCGAAATACCGGTATCCGATATAGATGTCTTCGGTGTAATCCACATAGTCGGCCGATTCATGAAAATGCGCTGTCGACGGATAGTCTTCCAGTGTTTTGGCGAAGGTATCCGACAGATGACCGCTCGGGTTCACATCTCCTGTGAGGATATCCGCCGCAGCCAGACCGCCCTCCACGCCTCCCTGGAAGGCAAGCAAGGCCCCCTGGATGCGGTCATTTTCGCGGAACCACTCCACGTCCATCACACCGCCGACGTTCAGGACCACGATCACCTTCGCAAAGTGCGCAGTCACCAGGTCCACCATCTTCTGTTCCGCATGCGTCAGGCAGAAATCACCATTCTCAAAGAGTTTTGATGAGAGATCAAACATTCTCTGTTCGTCTCCCGACAGCACATAGTTGTCGTTCAGGACCGTTTTGCGGTCCCACCCCTCGCCGGAGAAGCGGCAGATGGAGATAATGGCGGTATCCGTGAACGCCTTCGCCTCCTCAAGGAGCGCAGCCGGAACCTCCGGCTCCACCGTCATGCCAGGCGCCGCGCCTTCCGCATACTGCTGCGCAATGTTTTTTTCATAGAAGTCAGCCAGAGATTCCAGGATCTCGACCTTTCCTTCCTTCTGCTTGATCTGCATCCCCTCGTGCAGGTTCCGAAGGTACGGCACGGTCACGTCACCGCTTCCGCCGCCGCCCTTCACATAGTCTGCCGTCGCTTTCCCGAACAGGGCAACCTTCGTCCCCTTCTTCAGCGGAAGCACATGGCTGTCATTTTTCAGAAGAACCATGCCCTCACTCGCGGCAGCGCGCGACAGTTCCAAATGCTCCTTTGACGCCGTAACTCTTCTGCCGTCTCTGCCCAGCGGCAGAACCGGGGTATACCTAAGCCGGTTCCAGTGGCTTGCCATATCCTTCCTCCTTTATCAATCTGATTCATAAAACACTGAAAAAACCTATAGTATTGTAACACAAGCGCACCGGCAGGCAAGTACCGAAGCGCAGAATACCTGCGTATCACCTGCGGCTGGCTCCGGCCCGAGGCGTGAGCAGTCTGCAGGAGCCGCCAGTGAATGAAAGCGGCGGAGCAGATAAACTGCCCCGCCGCACATTTTCCGGCCGCTGCCGGATAGGTGCCGGTTACCCGGCCTCTACCCGGACCGCGGTCATCACAAACAAAAGGTTTATGGTTGCCACATTTTAAGACTGATCAGCCCTTGACCGCGCCTGCGGAAACACCGCCGACGATGTTCTTGGACAGAATCAGATAGACGATAATGACAGGGAAGATGGAGAACGCGATCATCGCGTAAACCTGGCCCATGTCAAACTTCAGCCAGTC
>CAMIVF010000139.1 GCA_946401715.1 uncultured Clostridia bacterium
CTTCGCCAACCTTGAAGACCTTCTTCGGGTTCTCAACATGGCCCCAGCTCATCTCGGAGATGTGCAGCAGTCCGTCCGCTCCGCCCAGATCGATGAATGCACCGAAATCGGTGACGTTCTTCACAACACCCGTCACGGTATCGCCGATATGGATGCGCTCAAACAGTTCCTTCTGGAGCTCTTTCTTGCGCTCGACAAGGATCTGCTTGCGGTCGCCGATGATGCGATGTCTGCGAAGATTAAACTCCGTGACAACGAACTCGATCTCCTGGCCATTGTACCGCTCCAGGTTCTTCTCATAAGTATCGGAAACCAGAGAAGCCGGGATAAATACACGCGCACCATCAACAACGGCTACAAGTCCGCCATTCGGAACCTGTACGACCGGTGCCTTCAGGATCTCATGATTCTCAAACGCCTCTGCAAGACGCTTGTTGCCATTCTCTGCCGCAAGCCTCTTGTAGGTAAGGAGCGTCTGGCCTTCACCGTCATTGACCTTGATGACCTTCGCTTCCATCGTGTCGCCAACCTTGACGACCTCCGTCAGATCGATGCTGGAATCGTTCGAATACTCATTCTTCGTGATGATTCCGTCTGACTTGCTGTGAATGTTCAGGACAATCTGATCCGGCGTAACGTCGATCACTTCTCCCTCGACAATCTCCCCGCTGTGAACGGTCTTACTGTAATTGTCTACAAGATCCGCAAAATTTTCTTCCGACATAGATTTGAAACCTCCTCGATTAATATGTTTGGGGTGGAAGCCCCTGCTGAGATACCTACGATGCCCCTGAATGGCACCAGACGGAGATTCAAATCATCGAAAGCCTGAACAAAAAAGGTGTCTGTACACTCTTTCCTGCATATCTCATACAACTTCTGTGTATTTGAACTGTGTTTCCCCCCGATCACAAACATGGTGTCTGCAAGCCGGGCGATTGATCTTGCCTCTGTCTGCCTTTCTTCCGTTGCATTGCATATAGTATTCAATACAGCAACATCATGATAACTCAACTTTTTTATGATTTCAACAAAATTATGAAATTTCTTGAGGTTAAACGTTGTCTGGCTGACGATGCACAGCGGCTTGTCTGTCTTCGGTACAAATGCATCCGCTTCCTCCGGTGTTTCCACCACCGTGGCTTCACCCGTGCACCAGCCTTTGATCCCCTCCACTTCCGGGTGGGAAGCGGAACCGATGATCACCACCTCATACCCGGCATTGCCTTTTTCTTCCACAATTCTGTGAATCTTCCTGACAAACGGACAGGTCGCATCCACGATATTCAGGCCATTGGCCTCCATCAGGCGGTAAACCTCTCTGCCTACGCCATGTGAACGGATTACAACCGTCCCTTCCTTCAGCTGCTCCAGCTCCTGCTGCGTGTAAATCACGCTGACGCCTTTCTCCTCCAGATCCTTCACCACGATCTCATTGTGAATGATCGGACCATAAGTATAGATCGGCGTGACGTCAGACTGAATCAGACCGAGCACGGTATCGACAGCACGCCGGACCCCGAAGCAGAATCCGGCGCTCTTCGCCTGATACAGCGCGCTCAGCCCATCCGGGGAGATCCACAGATCTCCCTTCAGGACAGTGCCGCTTTCGACCTCTTTTTTCAATTCTGCGATGCGCTCCCGGATCCGGAGCAGGTTCTCAGAATCAGGCATGTAATCGCTCCTTTGCCAGTGCGGTGATTTTCTCCACAACCTGTTCCAGAGTCATGTCAGAAGTATCCAGAAGGATGGCGTCCTTTGCCTGCACCAGCGGAGAAATCTCCCGGTGCATGTCCCGGTAGTCTCTTTCCTCAATTTCCTTGCGGATCTCTTCCTCAGAGCATTCTTCCCCCTTCTCTTTCATCTCAAGGAACCTGCGTCTGGCCCGCTCTTCGACACTGGCAGTGAGGAAAATCTTCAGGTCCGCCTGCGGAAGAATCGCCGTCCCGATATCCCTGCCGTCCATCAGCACGTCCTCTCTGGCAGCGAGCTGCCTCTGAAGATCCAGAAGCTTTTTCCGCACGGCGGGGCGTGCGGAGGATCTGGAAGCCATGTCTGAAACCTCCGGGGTGCGGATCAGGCCGGAGACGTCCTCTCCGTTCAGGATCATGTGCTGCACGTCCTGCTCATAAGAGATCCCGACATCAATGTCTTCCAGCGCAGCCTGCAGCGCACCTTCGTCTTCAATATCAGTGCCGCTTCTGAGAAGATACAGGGCGATGGTCCTGTACATGGCTCCCGTATCCACATAGATGAAGCCCAGTTCCTTCGCCGCAAGCTTTGCAGCTGTGCTCTTTCCTGCTCCTGCCGGTCCGTCGATTGCAATGTTAAAACTCATATCCGGTCTCCCTTCCTGTGAATGATGATTTATGATGATTCCCCGGTCTGTCTGACCTGCTCTGCCGCAGCAGCGCCGGCCGCGCGTCCCGTTGACCACGCGATCTGCAGATTGAACCCGCCTGTCAGTGCATCCACGTCCAGAACCTCTCCCGCGAAGAACAGTCCCTTCACAAGCTTTGATTCCATGGTTCCCGGATCAACCTGCCTGACGCTGACGCCCCCGTGCGTGATCACTGCCTCCTGAAAGCCGCGCAGCGCCGTAATGGTCAGGCCAAACTGCTTCGTGTGCAGGATCAGCGCTTTTCTCTGCGCTGCAGTGACATCATGAACCGGCTTTTCCGGATCAATTCCCGCGCGCTCTATGATCACAGGCACCATCGCGGACGGATACAGTCCCCTGAGGGCATTTCTCAGGGAACGATTCCTGTTCGCGTCAAACTCACGCAGGATTCTGGCATCCAGCTTCTCTTCGGTAAGCGCCGGCTTCAGGTCGATCTGTGCCTGAAGCGAAGAAGCGGCAACCGCATCCTGGACGAACGCACTGGCACTCAGAACCAGCGGCCCTGTCACGCCGAAATGCGTAAACATCATCTCGCCCATCTCCCGGAACAGCTTACGCTTTTTGCCGTACACAGTGAACATGACATTTTTCAAAGACAGGCCCTGCAGCTTCCGGATATCCTCTTCCTGCACCTGAAACGGGACGAGTGAGGGCGACAGCCTGCTCACCGTATGGCCGGTCTGGCGTGCAAAGCGGTAGCCGTCTCCGGTCGATCCGGTGGAAGGATAAGACAGCCCGCCGGAAGCGACGATCACACACCTGGACGCAAACCTGGTGCCATTCTTCAGACACACGCCGCAGATCTCGTCCTGGCTGTCCGTAAGCAGGAGTCTGTCCACTTCCGCGTTCATCCTGATCTCCACTCCCAGGCGCCTCATCTCCTTCTCCAGGCATCTGGTGATATCGGAGGCATGGTCACTTTCCGGAAATGCGCGCAGCCCGCGTTCGACCTTCGTCCTGACGCCATGCGTCTCGAACCAGTCGATCACCGCGTGCGGATCAAAGCTGTAGACGGAGGAATAGAGGAAGCTCGCATTCTGCGGCACATTTTCAAAAAAGTCCTCCGTTTCACAGGCATTTGTGAAATTGCAGCGTCCTTTCCCGGTGATGTAGATTTTCTTCCCGGCCTTTTCATTTTTCTCCAGGAGAAGAACCCGTACACCGCCGAGCGCTGCCTGGCAGGCTGCCATCATGCCGGCAGCGCCTGCGCCGATCACAATGACATCCGTGGTCTGATCTGTCTGTTTCATCATGGCTCTTTGCTTACCCATTCCGCGTCCACTGCCACGTCATCATGGCGCATCTCCATCTTCATGCGCTTCACAGCCTCCTTCTCAGCTGCCTCCCGCGCACGGCGCTCTTTCCTGTCTCTGGCCAGAGAAGCCGCGTCCCTGCCATCCGCCTGATCCCGGAGAGCGTCTTCGCCGCTCTCAGATCCTGCATAGTCCAGCTCGAACCAGAACTCCACGCCATCATCCACATTGCGCACGCCAAACGGCTGATGGAAGGACTCCATGATCGCGCGGACGATGGACAGGCCGACGCCGCTTCCGCCGTACTCCCTGGTGCGGGCTCTGTCTACCTTGTAGAACTTATCCCAGACCTTATCCAGATCTTCCTCAGGAATATGGCTTCCCGTATTATACACACTCACGCGCACCTTCTTATGATCTTCCGATACGCCGGCGCGGACAAGGATTCTGCGCCCGGCTGCGTCTTCCGAAGAGTGCTCTTTCCCCCCTTCTGACGCGTGAGCTGCGGGAGCGGAAGGTTTGTGGGATCCGCTGTGTCCGCTGTCCACATCGTCCACATGATTGATGGCGTTGCTCAGGTAATTGGTGAGCACCTCCTCCACCTTGAACTCGTCTCCCCACACTTCCAGCCTGGAAGGGCCGTCATACTGCACGGAAGCACACTTCTGGTCCGCCAGGATCCTGGAGGAATTGACCTTCCCCCGGATCAGCTCCGCCAGGTCAAACCGCACAAGCTCTACCTCTTCCTCACCGAATTCGAGCTGATTCAGCGTGAGGAGTTTCTGCACGAGCGCGTTCATCTTCTCCGCCTCGTCCACGATCACCTCGCAGTAGTATTCTCTGGATTCCGGATCGTCTGCCACGCTGTCCTGCAGTCCCTCCGCATAGCCCTGGATCAAAGCCAGAGGGGTCTTGAGTTCATGGGAAACGTTTGAGAGAAACTCCCGCCTCATGTCATCGATCTTCGTCTTCTCATCGAGGTTTTTCTGAAGCTCATTGTTCGCAGTCTTCAGCTCCGAGATAGTCTTCTCCAGAGTTTCACTCATGCAGTTGAAGTTTTCTCCCAGCTGGCCGATCTCATTCCGCCCGCCGCTGGTATACTTCGCGTCAAAGTCCAGGTTCGCCATCCGGGCGGAAATCTCCGTCAGCTCCTTCACCGGCTTCGCGATCCTGCGGGACAGCCAACCGATCAGGATGATCCCCACCAGTCCGGTCAGAAGGATCGTATATAAGATGAACTCATTGGATATTTTCGCGTTCATCCGGATGCTGTCCATCGGAATCCGCATCATGAAATGATAGCCGCTCGACGGAAGGGTGCCCCACATCTCCAGAAAGTCCATCTGATACTTGTCATCGGACTTTTTCTGGATGACATAATCCTCCTTCTGCTCCATGACGGTGACGTCTTCCAGGTCAATGCCCATGCTGTACGCATTGAGCCGGGCTGCCATGATGTCATCATCCTCACGCCTCAGCTCGATCACCAGCGAAAACTCCGGGTCTGAAATCACCAGGGAGATGTTTCCCGAGCGTTCCAGGGAACGGAATTCATTCTCAAAGTAGTCGATATCCACACCGTCGTCAGCCGACACGTGTCTGTCCACTTCCCGGTATGCCTTCTTCAGGGTAAGCTGAAGACGCAGCTCATAGAACCGCGTCAGATATGTGTTATTCATGAACAGCATCGCGACCATAATCAGCAGGAGCAGTCCTATGAACAGAATGGACAGCTCCATCGCGATGGATCTGTTTTTCGGTTTTTTCTCAGTTGTCTTCATGATTCTGCCAGACCATCTGTCAGGAAAGAGTTCCGCCCTGCGGCAGGACCTCATTCACATGGGTTTCCAGATACCGGTTCTTTTCTCTGATCATCTGCTTTTGGGCAAGCAGCTTTTCCACTTCGGAAGCGATTTCTTCCGCCAGGCATACGACTGTGTCTGCACGGTTGATGCTGTTCGGATGATATCTTGTCCCTTCCCACGCACCGCAGTCAATCACCGCCTCTGACAGCTGCCTGATTTTTGAAGCAAATATACCCTCTGCATCGAGCTGTGTCAAAGCCCGGTAGGTCCATTTGTAGTAGGGCGGGTATTCTCTGTGAAGCAGGAAGAACAGTTCCATGGCCGACTGGATCCCCTGTGCCCTGCACAGCTCGGCGGCCACAGTGTCCCGGCGGCTCATACATCTGGCGTAGTTCACCTGCAGCGCCGCGGCATAAGCATGCAGCTGCTCCGCAATCCGCATTCTCCACACCCGGTCCGGATAATAGCCAAGCAAAAGCTGCCGGAACGCGGTGAAGACACCGAGATCGTCGCGGAACACTTCCCCGTTCGTTGCCGTCTTCAGGCAGGAATGCTCCAGATGATACCAGTCCTGCTCTGTCATGGTGCAGCCTTCCGTATCGCAGTCTGTAAGCAGGATATCCGAATAGAAATCATGAATCGTCATGACTCCCCTTCTCTCCCTGAGCCGCTGCGTATAGTAGGAACGCTCCACACTGTCCACGAGTTCATTATAAGCGATGGACAGCCTGTAGCCAAACCGGTCCATATCTTCATCCGTCACCCACAGGCAGACACCCGTGCCGAAATCATGATCTCTGGAGATCTCGTCATCATATCCGAAGCAGTCTGAGCCTTCTCCTGCAATGCCGACCGCAATCCGACGCTCATATTCCGGAAACTGTCTGCGGATCAGATCCGCGACCTGTTCTTCATAAAAGCGCCGGTTTTTTTCTATCACACCTGTCATCTGGCGTCACCCCGTCATCTGCCTCATGATCGCCGTCCCATTCTTTTTCAGCCAGCCGTTCCACCTGTCATAGTCCGGAAATAC
>CAMIVF010000140.1 GCA_946401715.1 uncultured Clostridia bacterium
GAGGTTGAAAAAGCCCAGAAAAAGGGAAAGAAACACGATCCGAGAGAAAAGATGGCACAGCTGAAAAGCGGAAACCTGCTGAAGCTCACCTGCGGAAACATCAAGCTGTCGCAGAAGTCCATAAGCAGCAAGGATCTTCTGTCAAAACGCCGCGGCAACAAGGGCGTCCTGAATCTGGATACCCCGCGCGGAGGCATGGTGGACGATCTGCTGTTCCGGGAATACCTGCTGGATCATTTCCGTAGTTTCAAGGACGGCCCCGGGGACGAAGCCCTCCTGTATCAGGCTGAATACCTGATCGGCGGAAAGTACAAGGACCAGGATAATCTGAAAAAGACCGTCCGAAGCCTGCTGTTTTTAAGGGAGGGCTTCAACTACATGTTTCTTGTCACGAATCCGGCGAAAAACAAGGAGGCATCGGCACTCGCCGCGCTGATCCTCGGCTGGACCGGCAAACCGCTCCTGATCGCAGCATTGAAGCATGCACTTCTGCTGGAATGGGCCTATGCGGAGAGCCTGTTTGACGCAAGGATCCTGCTTCATGGCGGACGGATTCCTCTGAAAAAGTCGGCCGGCAGCTGGCATGTGCCTTTGAAGGCCCTCATGAAGATGAAGAAGTATCTGACAAAGGCCGACAAGGCTGCCGCGTCAGGAACAACGGGCCTTCAGTATGAAGACTATCTGAGGCTGCTTCTGAATCTGACAGGGATGTCAAAGCTGAAGAAAAGATCGCTGGATATGATTGATCTGAATATGAGAACTGTATGCGGATGTCCTTCTTTTCGCGCAGACAACTGCATCATCGGCATAACAGTAAAGACAAACTGGACCATTCCGTCCATATTTGGAAAGGTCCCCGCTGCCCTGCTCGGGACCGGAGACCTTTCCACTGATCTTTTCGTTGAAGGCGGATTCGCTTACCGCTGACAGTCATCTCTCTGGCAGCGCTGCGGTAAAACCCGCGTTTTCCCCGTCAGACCTATGCCCGCTTCGCCTCTCTTGCCTTGACTTCCTTCTCCCACATCTCATTGGCATGCGGTGTCCAGTTCTCAGCATACTTTGTGCACTTGTTGCACAGGTGCTGCGCTGTCTCCGGAGACTGGAGGTCTGTGGAATGCGCGCCTGTCCTTTCGACCAGGCCCGGCAGAACATCCGGATTCTCCAGCATCGGGCAGGGACGGTACATATTGTCATTAAACGGCTGTCCGTCATGATATGCCATGAACAGCGGGCTGCGCAGGCAGTCCAGAAGGGACTTCTCGCGGATATTGGAATCCGAGTAATGGATGAAGACACACGGATCAACATCGCCGTTCGCGTTGATATGCAGATATCTGCGTCCGCCTGCGATACATCCGCCGACATACCTTCCGTCATTCTGGAAGTCCATCATGAACAGAGAGTGATTGTCACGGAATGCGTTGATACGGCGGTATACTTCGATTCTCTGCTCCGGATTCGGCAGCAGGGATACATCCGCGTCATTTCCGACCGGCATGTAATGGAAGTACCAGATGAAGAAAGCACCGAACTCGATCAGCTTGTTCAGGAAGTCGGTCGAGGTAATGGAATCATAGTTCCGGCTGGTGTAGCAGGCAGAGATTCCGTAAAACAGCTTCCGCTGATGGAGTCTTTCCATCGCCTCAATGACACGGTTGTAGACACCCTCACCGCGGCGGCTGTCCGTAGCTTCCTCGAATCCTTCCAGAGAGATGGCCGGTACGAAGTTCTTCACGCGAAGCATGTCATCAGCGAATGCATCATCAATCAGCGTACCATTCGTAAAGCACAGGAAGATGCAGTCGCTGTGCTTTTCGCACAGGCTGATGATATCCTTCTTCCGGACCAGCGGTTCTCCGCCGGTATAGATATACATGTAGATGCCAAGCTCCTTGCCCTGACGGATGATATCGTCAATCTCCTCATAAGAAAGGTTCAGCTTATTGCCATACTCTGCAGCCCAGCAGCCGGTGCAGTGAAGATTGCACGCGGAAGTAGGATCCAGAAGAATCGCCCAGGGAATATTGCAGTTATACTTCTCGCGAAGATCTTCCTGCGTCTTCCACCCTTTCAGGTTCACATTGAAGAAAAAGTTGTTGATGACTGTCTTGACAACTTCACGATCCACGTCAAACAGCACATGCCTGACATACGGATAATAGGGATGCTCCGGGTTGTTGATCGCCTCCTTGATCGTCTTAATCTGGCTCGGAAACTGACCGCCGGCAAATTTGTCAACGGCTTCCATGACCTTCATCATATTTTTTTCGGGATTCTTATAGACAAAATTGACCGCCTGATTCAATCCGAATTTTCCAAGGCTTTCTTTGATATTCATACTTGTACTCTCCCAATACATAGATTCTGTATATAATCCTCAGCGAAATCTACCGAAACATCTTAAAGCAGAATCCTGTATTGCGCAACTGAAACATGCCTGTCATATAAACAAACAGGATAAATTGTATCGCAAAACCAGACATCTCACCTTCCCATAACAGTAAAGAGCTGCCGGACGGCAGCTCTTTACTGTTATGGATCAGTTGAAGTATTAGTACAGGAAAGATGCATTCGCCCAGCCCCAGACACCGTTGTAGTTGACATAACGGTAGGTGCAGGGGGTGCCGTTCAGCCCGGTGCCGTTCGTGGTTGCACCATAGGTGAATACCTGATATCCCGGATACAGCTGTGCGAGCTCATGATACTGATCCCAGTACGGCTGCGGTCTCAGAGCAAGGTAGCCGCCGTTGCAGTTGCCGACGGTCATATAGAATCCGGCACCTGATCCGTATCCGCCATTGACGTTCTCCAGCTCTTCGTTATTGATGACTTTCTTCTCTTCTGACATATTTGATTCCTCCCTTATAAATTCATTTTGAAATCATTTCTATCGGACTTGTTTTTCGTCCGTTGCTTTATTATACGCAGGAATCTGAAAAAGGGCTATTCCCTGGCTGCATTTTTTATAACTTTATTGAGGAATCCCAGGCTGCTTTCCTCAGTCTGCGGAGAGCGGCACCACCACATCCCGGTATACCTTCCGGAAGAACAGGACCGAGATCACAGCCGAAACAACCTCAGCAATCAGGAAACACCACCAGACCTGGTTTACGTCCCCGGTCACCCGCGCCAGAACCCATGCGGCAGGAATCAGCACAAACAGCTGCCTGCACAAAGACACAATCAAGGAATAATAACTCCTGGAAAAGGCCTGGAACACGGATCCGAGTATGATTCCAAGCGCCGCCAGCGGATAATGAAGTCCGATCTTGCGCATCGCGACCGCACCCATCTCCATCATGTTCTCCGACGCATTGAACAGACTCAGCAGCTGACGTGGAAACAGTTCAAAGCACAGCGTACCGCAGCACAGTATGACGAAGGCAAGCGTAAATGAAAACTTCAGTGCTTCATCGATCCGGTCTTTCCTTCTGGCTCCGTAATTATATGCAAGCACGGGAATCAGTCCGTTATTCAGTCCGAACACCGGCAGGAAGAAGAAGCTCTGCAGCTTGAAGTATACCCCGAAGACAGCTGCTGCCGTCTCTGAGAATCCGACCAGAATCCGGTTCATCAGATAACTCATGACCGATCCGATGGACATCATCAGAATCGACGGCACGCCGACAAAATAAATCTTTCCGATCACATCGCCGGATGGCCGGAGCATTCTTTGAAAGCTCAGATGGAGTTCCCTGTTCTTCTTCAGGTTCAGGATCAGGCCGCATGCAGCTCCGACACACTGGCCCAGCACGGTGGCATAGGCAGCGCCCGCCACGCCCAGCTTCGGGAATCCAAACAGGCCAAAGATCATGATCGGATCAAGGACGATATTGGTAAGCGCTCCGGAAATCTGCGATATCATGGAATATACCGTCTGACCTGTAGACTGCAGCAGACGCTCGAAAGTCATCTGGTACAGCAGGGCAAATGACAGACAGCAGACAATACGCAGGTATGTCGATCCATATTCTATGATTGTCCCGTTCTGCGTCTGCGTGCGGAAAAAAGGACCTACCGCAAACAGACCAAGCAGAACAAAGAACAGCCATGAAAAGACCATCAGAAGCAGCCCGTTGTTCGCAGCCGCGTCGGCACGGTCATAATCCTTCTCTCCGAGGGATCTGGACAGAAGCGCATTGATTCCGACTCCGGTTCCCGATCCGACCGCGATCATAAGGCTCTGAAGCGGAAATGCCAGGGACACGGCCGTCAGCGCCTGCTCATTGATCTGCGACACAAAGATACTGTCAACGATGTTGTAAAGTGCCTGTACCAGCATGGACACCATCATTGGCAGTGACATGGTTAAGATCAGTTTCTTTACGGGCATAACGCCCATCTTGTTTTCCTGTCTCTGAGACACGAGAAACCTCCGTTACCCCTTTAAGCTGCTGATCATACGCAGTGTTTCGATGTCATTTTCCGTCAGCCGGATATTCGTGACATGCTCTTTCCCGTCCGGAAGCTTCACCTTCATCTCAAGCACCGACCCTTCGGGCAGCCCCTGTTCCTTTACCATATGAAAGAACGGACGCACCCTCGGATGCTCCTGATTAAACACTCTCAGACGATCCTTCATTTTCATCAATGCCATCGGATTCAACGCCATATTCTGTCTCCTTTCCTGTCCTTCCCTTCGGAATCCTTATTTCTGTTTCTTCTTTTTCTCTGCTTCCGGCGTTTTCTCTGCACCCATACTGTGCAGAATCTCCTCCAGATACTGCCTGTACTGCTCTCTGACAGCCTCCGGACCGGTGATTCTGAGATCTTTCCCGATCGCCGTCAGCCAGCCAAAGAATTGCCGGCTCACCGTAACAGTCACTGCCGCTGAAAAATGCGCTTCGTCCAGCGGACGCATCCAGATGTCTGTCCCGAAGCGATCCAGAACCACTCCCGCAAGATTCTTTGGTCCCTGCAGCTGCACCTTCGCGTCGACGCCACTGTACATTCCGAAGGTTTTCCGTGAAAACGCGCCGACGTCAATTTCCTGTTCCAGCGCCTGAGGGCTTCTCGCATCCTCCTGGATGACCAGATCTCTCATCTTGTCTACGCGGTAATGCCGGACCATCTTCGTCTGCTCATCATACGCGATCAGATAATAGTTTTCATCATCCCAGATCAGATGGAGAGGACTTACATTATAATAGGAACCACCGTGCCGCGGCACTGTTTTTTTATCCATGGTCCACTCGACGTACTGATAGGTAATCTGATGATTCTGGAAAATCGCGCTGTGGATTCTGTCTACATTATAGTAGATGGTCTCATTCGGCGTCTTGGACCGGTTGTATATGGTAACCTGGCTGCTCAGCTGCTTCGCTTCATCCCGGCTGCACAGTGTCTCCAGCTTCCGGATCAGCTGTGCCGACTTCTTCTGGGTGATGAACTTCGAGGACTGGACCGCATCCACCAAAAGCTTCAGCTCTGCCAGCTCAAATTCCCTCGATCCCACATAGTATCCAAAAGGCTGGTCTTCTTTGCGCACGATATCCACTCCTGCGTCCGTAAGCTTCCTCAGCTCTGAGTATACCGTAGTCTTGTTGATCCCGATCTGGTAATCATCCGCAAGAATCCTGATCAGGGCAGATACACTGAGCGGATGCGCTTCATCCGTCCGCTCCATGAGAATCTCAAGAAGATATAACGTTTTCAGGCCTGAATCACCGTATTTCATCGTATCGGTTCTCCTGCTGATTCTCCTTCTGGTTATCCGGTCCGGCCAGTCAGCCCTTCCGGTCTTATGCTGTGACTGCTCCGGCTGGCCATCGCCTGAAAAGGACCGGATCAGCCTCACAGAGGTGTATTATACACCTGTTTCTCTCAAATCTGAATCCAAATCTGAATCAGGCCTGCCTGCCGATCGGTCCGGTCAGACACTCTGCCGGTTTTCCATCAGATGCGCCAGCAATCCTTCGCAGCCTTCCACCACATCTTCCCAGGTTGTTTCGAAATCCCCTGTATACCACGGATCCGCAACTGAACGTGGATGATCCGTGTAATCCATCAGCAAAGACAGCTTTCCATCGGGATCACCGCCCAGCATCCGGTGCATCGACCGCATATTCTCCGCGTCCATCCCGACGATATAGTCATAATCCTGATAGTCTGCCTTCGCCAGACGCTGCGCTTCTTTCCCCTCGCAGGAAATTCCATGCCGCGCCAGAACCTTTTTTGCCGGAGGGTAGACAGGATTGCCCCGGCTGCCCCAGATTTCCTCGGAGGAAGTTGCGCGGGATTCAATATGGAACCTGTCCGCTATTCCCCTCCTGCGTACCATGTCCTTCAGAACAAACTCCGCCATCGGACTACGGCAGATATTGCCGTGGCAGACAAATAGTATTCGTAACATTTTTTATTTCACCTCATAAATGAGTGTTTTTCCTTGAAGTTACAAGCACCGCGACAACATCTGCCCGCTTTCCGTACCACATTTCTGCTCATATATGAACCGATTT
>CAMIVF010000141.1 GCA_946401715.1 uncultured Clostridia bacterium
GGACCTCTCCGGACTGTTTGGTGAGACGGGGGAGTATGTCGTCGTCCGGAAGGGCGAAACGCTTGAGGAGGCCAGAGAAGAGGACGATCCGCTGTATGGCTCCGGAGATGGCGGAAGATGGGTCAACATCGGCCATCTGTATGAGATCAATGGCGTCCTGGTGCGCAATTCGGACTTTCCTTCCGAGCACTATGAGTGCTGGACGTACGCAAACAATGTGTACGCGAAGATCTGGGGCCATAACTTTCTGAATCTGTTCCAGGACTCAGAGAATCTGCTCCGCAATCTTCCGGATGAGGAACTGACGCTGACACCGGAGCATCTGAAGGCGTATGTGAGCGCGGCGCCCGCGGGGGCGGTTCTGCGTGTCTGCGACGCACAGTACCTGCACGCGGACGACGGATGGGGACACAGCCAGATTATCATTTCCCATGACGAAAACGGCTTCACCGTTTTCGAGGGCGGCCTGGCGGCCTGGCCGCACCGGCGTGAGGCATATTACACATGGACGGGCTTCTGCTATTCCGGCTGGCCGGGAAAGTACCATTACATCAAATATGTCAAGTGGCCGGGGGCTGCTGCCTACTCGAGAGGGGCTTCGGGAGGAAATGCGCAGGATCTGGGAGAATCCAGGATGGAACAGCTGCAGCCGGCTCTTCGCGATACCTTTCAGGACCTCATTCAGATTGTCTCAGACCTGGTCCGGGGCGAGGCGAAAGAGGAGGATCTGGAACGAGTGAAGGACGCGATGGACGAAGTGATGGACGAAGCGGCGGAAGAAGCAACGGAAGAAACAACGGAAGAAGCGGCGGGGGATACGGCTTCGTCAGAAACGAGCTAAACGGGATTCAAACAAAACGGGAGAGAACAGATGTCAGGCAAAATCATGAAGATGCTGCTGGCAGGCAGCGCGGTGGGCGGCGTATCCGTCTCCGCAGGCGCGGCACATCTTGCGAAAAACATCGTATTTCCGCGTACTTTTTCTCTGGAAGAGGAAAAGAAGTGGATGATAGAGCATGCGCTGTGGGGAGATTATGATCAGATCCCGCGCACCAATTATACGGTCGCCGGGAAGGACGGATATATTCTGCACTGCGAGTATGTCGAAGCCAACCCGGGCAGCAGGAAGTTTGTCATCCTGACACACGGATATACCTCCAACCGCTATGGCAGCGTAAAGTATCTCGGCGTATACCGCAGACTGGGCTTCAACTGTGTGCTGTATGACTGCCGGGGACATGGGGAGAACGAGTCTGTTCCCTGCTCGATCGGGAACCTGGAAGCGCAGGATCTGCTTTCTGTCATCCGGGATACTTATGAGCGGTACGGGGAGGAGATCGAACTTGGACTTCATGGGGAATCCATGGGTTCCGCAACCTCATTGAGTGTTCTGAAATACCAGCCGAAGGTGCGATTTGTCGTGGCGGACTGCGGCTTTACCTGCCTCTACGATCTGATTGGGACACTGTATCGCAGCAGGCATGTCGGATTCCTTCTGGATCCGGTGAACCGGATGATGGAAATGAAGTATCATTTTAATATGAAGCAAACCTGCCCCAGGGATGCGCTGAAGGACAACCAGGTGCCGCTGTGCCTGATTCACGGGACCTCTGATACTTTGATCGCGCCGGAGAACAGCGATGCGCTTGCGGCAGCGACGGCCGGATATCAGGAGGTTCATAAGGTGGAGGGAGCGGAACACGCCTGCTCCCGCTATGTGCTGGGCGAGGAAGCGTATGCGGAGATTGTGAGAGCGTTCCTGGAGCGCGTGCAGTTTCCTCTGTAATTGCTGCAGTGCACCGATAAAAAACATGACGCGCGGATTCCGGTGATCGAAGTCACCAGGATCCGCGCGACTTAATTATGAAGAAACTGTGAAATGTCAGAAAATATTAGCACTCTTCTATTGACAGTGCTAACAACCGGTGATATAACGTATTCAGAACGAAGGAAGAGCAGCGGGACGAGAAGTGAGGATGAAAGATCCCGGACTGCAGCCCGAGAACAAGTATCTGTAAACGATGAATTGCCGGATGGCAACAAGGAGGATTTGTGATGATGGTACCGAGCATTTTTAACGATAATCTTTTTGACAGCTTTTTCAATGATGATTTCTTCTGGCCGGAAACCAGACGCGGCGCGGACAGAGCGGACAGAAAGCTCTATGGACACAGAGCCGGTGAGATCATGAAAACCGATGTAAAGGAGACCGAGAAGGGCTACGAGGTCGTGATCGATCTTCCGGGCTTTAAGAAGGAAGATGTCACCTGTGAGTTGAAGGATGGCTATCTGACCGTTTCCGCGGAGAAGAAGCTCGAGGAGAATGAGAAGGATTCCGAAGGAAAGTATATCCGCAGAGAGCGCTATACCGGAAACCAGAGCAGGAGCTTCTACGTCGGCGATGGCATTCACGAGGATGACATTAAGGCATCCTTCCAGGATGGAATCCTGAGACTGGACGTGCCGAAGCAGCCGGTGCAGCAGGTGGAAGACAAGAGACATTTTGTCCAGATCAGCGATTGAGATTGATCAGAAGCTAAGGCAATGAGAGAGGCGCATTTCTAAGGCGCGGTCAGGTTTGGGAACCGGAGTGATGTCATTGCCGGAAGAAGGAAAGGCCCGGGAAATGTCCCGGGCCTTTGGTCGGAAATAAGGGGTTACAGAGAATAGTGATAAGGGGTTTCAGGGAAAAGAGGTGAGCAGGATGGCCCGGAAGAGAGACTTTTATGAGGTGCTTGGCGTAGACAGAAGCGCTTCCGATAAAGAGATCAAGAAAGCCTACCGGAAGAAAGCCCGGAAATATCATCCGGACGGAAACCAGGGAGACAAGAACGCGGAGAAAAAGTTCAAAGAGGTGAATGAGGCGTACAGTGTGCTGAGCGACCCGGAGAAGAAGAAGCTGTACGATCAGTTTGGGATGGCCGCGTTTGAAGAGGGCGCTTCTGCATCGCACAGTCAGGCAGGTGGAGACCCCTTCGGCGGATTCTATCAAAGGGCGGGCTCCTACAGGCAGAAAAGCCCGTTTACCGGCGCGTACTCCCAGGGCACAGACGGTTCCTATCAGACATTTCATTTTGATGGGGACGATCCCCGGATGCAGGAGATGTTCAAGGACCTGTTCGGGGGAATTTTCCAGGGAGAGGATGGAATGCGGTTCTCCTCCGATCAGGGGACGCAGTATTCTTATACCGGGGCAGGTGCCGGAGGCTTTGGGAATGCCTCAGCAGGAGGCTTTACAAACGCCGGTACAGGTGCATACAGCCGGCAGAGGACCTATCGGGAGCCGGAAAAGCTGGATCTTCAGAAGGACCTGTTCATCCCGTTTACGACAGCTGTATTCGGCGGTGAGGTGAAGGTTGCGACGCCGGACGGAAGCGTGATGATGAAGATCCCGCCAGGATGCCAGTGCGGACGGAAGTTTCGTCTGGCAGGAAAGGGAAAGAAGAGCGCAAGCTCCGGTGTGCGGGGAGACCTGTATGTGGTGATCCAGATTACAGTGCCGAAAGACCTGAGTGCCGGCGAAGTGCGGAAGCTTCGCGAGTATGAACATATCAGAAAAGAAAAATCAGCCGGTAAAAAAACAACTGCCGGACAGGGAAAGAATCCGGCAGCGTGAAAAAAACGAAAGGGGCAGCCGCACCAGTGGTGGTGCGATTTGCCCCTCTTCTTTTTGCAATGATGCGCCGGAATTCAGATATCTTCCTTTGCGGCCTTCTTCTCGTATACCTTCAGGCAGCGGTCCCAGTCTGCGTACTCAGGGTCGCCTCTGTGGTCTGTGAGAATTCCCAGAGAGTCGAGATATTTTTCCAGGAAGCGGGTATTCTTGACCGCTCCGGCGTGGTTCAGATGATCTCCATGATCACAGGTATCATGCGACCAGTCGATCCCGATCTGGTCGTTGTGGAGATTGGCATCCAGATAATCAATGTCAAGCTCCTTGGCGAGTGCTGCGATGGCATTGTGCTGTGCGTAATCCCACGACAGTGCGTTTGGCGCGGACAGGAATACCAGCTTAGCCCCGTGCGCCTCACAATAGTTTTGAATCCTGCGTATGTACTTCAGGCACGAAGCGGGAATCGGCGCCACATCATCCGTCGGAACCATATTGTGGGCTTCGGAATCGGAAGCCGGCTTGATCTTCGTAAAATACTGATAGCCCTTATAATTCATCACCTGGGTATATTCCGGCTTCTTGTAAAAATCCTTCCAGGTCAGGGATTTCCAGCGGTCATGATCGTGAAAGACAGGAAGAAACGGCTCCAGGTGCTCAATCAGTGCGTTCAGGCTGGAAACTTCATGTAAGATGAGACTGGGCTCGAGAATCACAAGCTTCGGGCTCTGGTTTTCAAATGCACGCCGCAGCAGTATCATCGTATAGTCCAGATGCTGATCATTGGTCCCGTTCTCGTAGGAGGTATATCCGTGCGTCTTCCAAAGCTCGGAGGGAACCAGGGAGGAGTAGGAGAAGCTGTCTCCCGAGATGAGGATATCAATGGTATTCTTTTTTTCCGCGAGGATTCCGTTGGCAAAGAATTCCTCAATTCCTGCTTCCCTGGTATTGTCCTTTGGCATAAAGAGATGTGAGGCCAGCACCAGAAGGAGCAGCAGGCCGAGGAAGAATATGGCAGCTTTCAGGACTCTTTTTCCGTAAAGATTCATATCGATAGTTCCTTGTGTTCAGATCAACTTGTTTTGTCATGCAGCACGGCGACCTGCAGGAGGCTTTGTGGAGGCGTTCTTGATCCGTGTGCCCTCAGAACTCCGCGTAGATCGGATTGACCGGCAGATAGCCCTGGCCATAGGCGCCGAAGATGATGATAAACAGGATCAGTGCCCAGATCGCGAGATAATGGATCACAAGTCCTTTTCCGGCGATGGCTTCCCGGATTTTTACCCCCCGCTCCTGAAGAAGAGAGATCACCAAGATCAATCCCAGCAGGACGAACAGGATCAGGTAGTCCTTCTGATTCATGCCGAAGGTGAACAGAGAGCCATCCTTCAGAGAGGCGAACGTAAAGGCAGTGCCGATTTTTTTCAGCATGCCAGCGGCTTCTCCCAGAGATTTGGCGCGGAAGATCAGCTCTCCGAAACACACCAGCACGAAAGTACGGAAGATCTGCAGAAAATGATAGAGCCAATGATCCCTGCTGATATGGAGTTTTTCCGCCAGGCGGATGCTCAGCGGAAGGATCAGGCTGCCGGTCAGAATCAGTACAAAGTGGTATAGGCCGAACACGATATAATGCCAGCCAGATCCATGCCACAGCCCATTGCAGAACCAGACACACAGCAGTGCGATGCCGCCGGAAAACAAAGGCCCGTAATGGTTGCCGAAGCGTTTTCTTGCCCGTGAGGTCAGCCGCTTCATCGGCTTGCTCATGGAGATTGGATAGAACAGGTAATCCTTGAACCAGGTTCCAAGCGTAATATGCCACCGGGTCCAAAACTCAGAGATCGTCCGGGAGAAGAAAGGCCTTTTGAAGTTCTCCGGCATCAGGATCCCAAAGATTTCTCCTGTTCCGATTACCACATCCATCGTTCCGGAAAAGTCCATATACAGCTGAATCGTATAGCACAATGCTGCGAGCGCGATGACAAATCCGTCATACGCGGTATAACCGCCATTTGCGGCATATCCGTCGAATACATTTTTGATCAGAAGATTCAGACGGTCGGCACCGACGGTTTTCTTCATCAATCCGTACAGAATCCGCTCGGATCCCCGGATAAAGTTCTCCCAGCGGATGCGGGGCGCTTCCCAGAGCGTCGAAGCGGTATCTGTGTACCGGCAGATCGGTCCTTCCATGATCTGTGGGAAGAAGCTCATATAGAGTGCTATCCGGAGAATGTTGCGGTCTGCCGGAATCTTCTGATGATAGACATCGATCAGATAAGATGCCGCCTGCAGCGTGTAAAAGGAGATGCCGATGGGAGCCGCCAGAGAAAGCGGCTTCACCGCAGCCGGAATGTGCAGAATCCGCAGCAGTGAATTCAGATTATCCGCGAAAAACGGCGTGTATTTTACGATCAGCAGGATGCCGATGTGCAGCAGAACGCCGGGGACAACAACCCAGAGCATTTTCTTTTGGAAGCGGGCGCGGATTGCCTTCTTTTCCCCTTTTTCACAGGAAGCGAGCGCCTGTTTCTGCTTCTCAAGAAGAGAGCCCAGCCATAGTCCGAAGACATAGACCAGCACAATAGAGGCCAGCAGATATACAATCAGCTTGCCGCTGACTGCCCAGAAAAAGGCCCAGCTGAACAGCAGCAAACTAAACCGGCGAGCTGTCTTCGGAAGAATCAGATAACAGAAGACGCAGGCCGGCAGAAGCATCAGCAGATATTCCACTGAAAAATAAGATGAAATCGAGAACATGATGTACGCTTTCCGGATGAGGACGATTACGATAGGTCAGGGAAGACAGAATGTCTTCTTATTCATCGGCAAG
>CAMIVF010000142.1 GCA_946401715.1 uncultured Clostridia bacterium
CTCCTCCGTTCCATCATCCAAGGATGTTCCTCTCAGTTCCGTTATCCAGTGATGTTCATTTCCGCTCCATTCTCCAGACTATGGATCTTGCCGGAGAAAAGAGACAGAACAGAAACAGCGATGAGCAGCGCCCCTGAGACAGCAATCACCAGAGCTGATCCTCTTCCCACAGTGATCTTCATCGCCCGCGCAGCCCGGTCAGCAAGTACCCCCGCCAGTGCATAGGCAGGAATATAGCCAAGCTGTGACAGAAAGCCGATGAACCCCCACGCCCTGCCCTGGAGCTCGTCCGGGATGTTGGTGCGGGCCAGATAATCCAGGCTGGCGTTTGCCAAAGGAAGCATGGCGAAGAAAAGAAAACCTGACAGACAGATGAGTACAATATTCTCCCGCAGAGAAAACAGGATCATAAACAGGCCGGCCATTATCAGAGCCATACCCAGGATCCGGGCGTGCTTTTTCCGGATACCTGTAATGCCGGTGACAAGCGCTGCTGCCAGCATACCCATGGCGCAGACAGTCTCAGTGATGCCCAGTGTTTTCGAGTCTGAAAATGACAGGACCAAGGGCTCGGACAGCACCTGAATCACCCCGATGAATGTGGTCATAACAGAGGAAACCAGGATCAGCTGGAGGACCCCTTTCCGGACATAGATCGCTCTCCAGCCCTCCTTCAGATTCTTTGTAAAGCTTTCCCGATGGCCGGTTCTTTTTGACGGAAGACCTCTGCGAACCACCGCGGTCGCCGCCAGCGTGACAAAAAAGGTGCAGATATCGATGATAAGCAGGAGCCGGATATCATGAGAGGCCAGGAGCAGTCCGGCGATCATGGGCGATACCAGGTACCGGGCGCTGGAGGCAAGCGATGTAAGACCGTTGGCTTTGGTATACTCTTCCCTGGTCAAAAGGTCTGTGATGGTAGCCTTGAAAGCGGGTTCCAGCAAGGCGGAGAAAAAGGCTGAAATGAAAACACCAAGACAGATCTGCCACAGAGTTGCACCGCCACGATTCATGCACAGAAGAATATAGAGGACGCCGATGGCGGAACACCCGTCACCGATCATCATCAGGACCCGGCGGTCAAACATATCTGCCAGAACCCCGGCAGGAACAGAAAGCAGCAAAGTCGGAAGGAATCCCAGAAGGGTCACCAGCGCCATCCGGGCAGCGCTTCCGGTCTGGTTAAAGATATAGACCCCAAGTCCGAAACTGGTCAGGCCGCCGCCGATCTGGGAGATCATGCTGCCGGCCCACAGGATCAGGAAGCGGACGTAATTGGATGTGGATTTCATCTGCGTTCTCCTCCTTCGCTCACTTCTTCCAGAAGTCTGCCAACATGGCGGGTTTCAAAGAACATGTCCTGATTCCGAAAAACGATGATGACGGTTGCAGCGATGACCACAAGTGTCTCCACACACTTTGTTTCCGGCGTCATGGCAATCTTCTCCTGCATAAAGTTGACAAAAAGATGAAAGATCATACAGGCCAGAACAGACCTGTCACTGGCGAGATAAACCCAGGTGATGATAAAGCCCAGTGGGATGCCTGAGAGAAAGAAATTGATGACATATACAGGATTCACCATAAGACCAGACTGATAAGTCCCCTTGATAAAGATCAGGGGGAAATGCCAGAAAGACCAGATGGCGCCAAAGATCATGGACTCCCAAAACCAGTTCATATAATTGCCGATGGAATCCTCACAGTAGCCCTTCCAGCCGACTTCTTCAATCACAGAAGCCAGGAGAATTGTGACCAGCGCGCTCCCGATCCCCACTCCTGTGAAGGAAAAATCTCTGGTAAAGGAAAACTGATCCGGACTCTGGCCGAAAAGAAGAGACAAAAGGATGGAGCAGACCACGATCACAGCGAAGACTCCAACTGCCAGGAAGACGTTCGCCCATCTGACCTTGTAAAGTCCCACAAGTTTGTTCTTCAGATCCTGCTTCAGCTCTTTTGATCCGGAAAGGAGCACGAAGAGGGTGGAAATCACCGCCGGCATGATGAGACCGATCATCATCAGCAAAGCGCCGGTATTTCCCGGAACGAAGATGGCCGGTACCCAGAAAATCCAGGTAAAGAGGTATGTCAGAAGGAAGAACAGGACCGGGCGGTACCTGCATGGGACGAAATTTGACTGCTTGGTCATAGGTTTGATTCCTCCATATCTTTTTTGCTGTTATCTTTTCACATGTTAATCGACTGACTGCCTGTCGGTTATATCTGAAAAATAAAAAGGGCTTAAATCCCTTTTTATTCACTGATTAAAAACCCTGTTGAAAGATCCGGGTCATGGGAGCTGTCATGCTGCCCTCTTTCGCGCCGAGAAGCTTCTCTGTATGATGAATGAAAGCCTGAACCCGCTTCTTCATCTGGCCGGGTGTCTGCTGAAAGCGGTCATCGAAGACCGTGACAGCATACAGAACAAGCATCTCCGTCGTCTCCAGAGGAAATCCGGTATGGAAGACGCCCTGCGCGTTCCCCTCCTCTACAAGACCGGCCAGCACCGGAACCACGCCATCCAGCAGACTCTGCTGCATCTTCTGGTGCATGAGGGCATTCTGCGGTTTGTGAACCTGCTGAATCACTTCATGACCAATCGTATCTTCCCCGGAATCCACCTTCATGCTCATGATGGTGCGGACAATCCTTTCCACAACAGGAATGCTCTGATCCTCCGCCACCTTCTTTGCACCGGCGATCAGTGTACCGTTGATCCGCTCAATCAATGCATCCAGAATATCTTCCTTGGACTTAAAGTGATAATACAGCGTTCCCCGGGCTATGCCCACGCGTTCCAGAATATCACCTGTGCTGGTTCGTTCGTATCCCTTTGCGGCAAACAGTTCCTCGGCCGCATCCAGGATCTCACTTTTCCTCTCTTCGGCTTCTTTGACAATTCGCATATCCCCTCCGGTTTATAACCGACAGGCTGTCGGTCAGGAACAGTATACGGCCCTTGCTTTCCTTTGTCAAGGCTATGGAGAGATCTTATTCCCTTATTCACTGTCAATCGGCGTGGGCCGGAACTGGTTAAAGAACTCCGAGATTCCGCTGATTCCCAGCGTTTCATAGTCATTGGCATAAATCGAATGCACGGCAGCGTTCTGGGTCATAGCCTGGTACATCGTAAAGCCGTCCAGAGCGACACGTCCGGTCCGCATGAAGGTATCCCCGAATTCGGTCCAGCCGATATTGCCGTCTACATTGCAGAAGATATTCATTCCCTGGCTCTTGAAATACTGGAACTTCCTGTTCGCCCCCGTGTACTCTCCCACGTGGCCGATATCCGCGCCGAAGGCGAAGATGATCTTATCCACTTTCCCGAGGATCGGTTCGTTGACTGTGACCCACCGCTCATGATCTGCCTGCAGACGCTCCAGATCCGCGCTTTCCGCGTTCAGGTGGCCGTAGGTATGGCTTGCAAATGTCCAGCCCTCTGCCTTCATCGCATCCGCCACAGCCTTCGCATTGGCACAGTCTTCATCCCAGTTGAAATCAGGGTGCTCCTGCAGCCACTGGATCTGGTCAGGATCCAGGTGCGGATCATTGATATCTTTATAATAATTATTGGTACGGTATCCGAATACGCCATTGTACCCGGTCATGGCCACGGTTCCTCTTGCCCCGCGGTATGAAAAATCAGGATGCTGCTCGATGAAGGTATCGATCCGGGGCACCACGTCGTAATCACCGATGGTGGTCACTCCGTCCGCATTGGTATACTCGCACTTCGGTTTGCCATTTTCATCCACCAGCATACGGGTCGCATAGCCCTGCGTACCGATCCCGTAAGAATGATAATAGCTCAGGTCATCGATGGATAATACAAATGCCTTTTTCTCCGGAGGCAAAAGCAGTGCATCATTCTTTGCAATATGTACAACACCGTTATCATCGGTGGTCTTAATACACATATCGTCCAGGCCGACCATGACGTAACCGGCATCGTACATCTGCTGAATCATGGCATCAAATTCAGCGACCGTAGTCATGGCGGCGTTGTTTTGCCGCACCCGGTCCGCGCCGACCAGGTCCGCGTTGAACGCCCGGTCATCATTGATCAGGGAATGGAAGAATACATGCGGGATTCTGGTCACATCCACCGGGACACACCGGTCTTTCTGGTTTTTATAGTCTGCGATGGCATCCGCCACCGAAGCATCCTGGTCACCGATGCTCTCCAGGAGTGCGATCGCACCGTCATAATCATAGCCGGCTGCAAGTAACCGGGCCTGAGAAAAAGCATCTCCTGATCCCACCACCTGTTCTGCCGCCCGGCCGGCAGGATCCGCTTCTTCGCCGGAAACGTCCTGTGAAGCATCACTGCCGGATGCGTCCTGTGAAGCATCACCGCCGGAAACGTCCTGCGAAGCATCGCCGCCGGAAGCTTCCTGTGAAGCATCGCCGCCGGAAGCTTCCTGTGAAGCATCGTCACCGGCAGTGACAGTGCCGGAAGCCTCTTCCGTCTTTCCGGAACCTGAGCCGGCCTCACCCGTTTCTGAATTGTCATTTCTCCGTGTACAGGTTACAGCCACGAGAATGACCGCAATCAGCAGCAGCGCCAGCACCACAAAAAGGAGCATCCGCTGCGTCCGCAGGGCACGTTTCCGCTCTTCCCTGCGTTTTTGTCTGGCAGCCTCCCTGCGGCGCGTCATCTCGTCATCAGTCTCAGGCAGGGATATCTCTTCCCAGCTGATCTGTTCCTCTGATGAGGGCATTCTATTCTTCGTTGTGTTTCCGGTTCTTTTGCCAGCCTGTCGCTCGTCCATATCAGTTTTCCTTTTCGCTGCATCACTTCGTTATCAACCATTATAACGACCACACGAAATATTATCAAATTGATATCACGTCAATTCACATCAGCGGCTGGCAGTAAACTGCAGCGTTCCGGACAAAAGAAAATGGGAATCATTGATGATACATGGTAAGATTACATGGAAAGGCATGGTGATCCGAATGAATGGAGGGAAATGACATGTTATCCAGGCGAATGCATTTTGCAGGAATGATAATTGCTCTTCTGACGGGGATTTCGGCTGCATCATTCTATGGTTTTACAGGAAGTCCTCTGACACAGATGACAGCATATGCTGCTGATGCAGAAAGGATCCCAGTGAAAGTGCTGATTGTTCCCAAATTCGAAATAGGGGATATGGACGGCGATTTTCCGGGGGAAGCACAATTGTTTTATGAACACTACTGTGCCGGATGCGAAGAAATAAAGATTCCGCATACCACACCAACTGCGCAATTCTATTTCAATCAGGAAAACGGTGTGGGCTTGCTGATTACCGGAGCCGGAAAAACAGCAGCCGGTCTGTCGCTGATGTCATTGCTTTCCTGGGATGATTATGATTTTTCCGATGCCATGATCGTTTCCGTCGGCTGTGCCGGAGGCAGCACCGGATTATGCATCTATGGAGACCTGGTCCTTGTCACTGCTGCCTGTGATTTAGAGCTTGGACATCACACAGGCCGCGATGAGCTGGCGGACCCGGAGAATGGATTAACCTGGTTTCCTGATCATGAGTCTTACAGCAATTACAGCTGCAGGCAGCTGAATGCGGCGCTTTCAGAAAAGGCCTATCAGCTGATCAAAGACTGTCCGATGCGTACCACGGAAAAAGCGAAGCAGGTTCTTGCCGGGAATTACCCGGGGGAGAAATGGGCTGACAGGGAACCGTGTGTATTAAAGGGAACCGCTGTGACATCAGACAGTTACTGGAAAGGCGTGGAGGATCATGCGAACGCTGTCGCTGCGGCTGATTACTATGCGTGTCCTGACAAGTATTCTGTTACGGAGATGGAAGAGATTGCGGTCATGAACGCCGCAGCGTGCTTTGGCCTGCAGGACAGGGTTATCTCTTTACGCGTCGTTGTCAATATGGACACCTTCCTGAAAGGGGAGAGCGCCGAGCTGCTCTGGCTGGAAGATCCGGATTACGACAGCAAAGTGTCGGAAGAAAACAGCGAAACAATAGATATCTTCGAACCGGGTATGGAGAACCTGTTTGATGCGGGACAGATCGTGATTGACGCTGTCCTGGAGGGAGAACTGTAAGCGGCAGAATCCCCCCTGGTTCTGCCGCCGGATCAATCTTAACCCTGTCTTTGATACGAAGATTTCTGTAAATATCAGGGCGCGGCAAAACGGAAAAGCGACCGTATTCCGCTTTTCTTCCGGCTGCTCTGTGCGGCCTGTATGCTGATCTCCAGCAGGTGGCCTGAACTGCCGCCAAAGTGCCTGTCATAAAACCGAGCCCTCCTTCCTCAGCCCTCATGGAATAATTGAAATGTGAGGGTGATAATTGAAAAGTGCAAGGGATAATTGAAAGGTTCGGTTATGCCTTTGTTCCGCCTCCGTGTTTACCTTTTGTTGCAACGAAAAGCACTACACTACCTACTGCGCTTCCGGCGGCAAGAATGCCTTTACG
>CAMIVF010000143.1 GCA_946401715.1 uncultured Clostridia bacterium
CTTTTCTTATCATAATTTCGTTGTTTACCGCTTCCGCTTCGATGATACCATGATCGCGGAGGAACAACAATTCATCGAAGGTCATTTCGCTGAAGCTTTTTACTGTATCTCTGTTACCGATTGTAGTAATTCTGTTATTCATATCTCCTCTTAAGGAGAAGACGTCTTCTCATACGATAGTAATGAGGATATCCTGTTGTATATGGTTGCACTTTAGCCGGCTGGAAAAAGGTGCTTCGTACCGAACGCAGCCTGTCAGGAACGCCGGCGAGGTTCCTGAATTCTCAGGCGAGCTCTGCCCTGAGAACAACCACACTGTCGAATCAATAATCAGTGTGTTATGCGAGGTAATAAAAGAAGAGCGGGGCCGACTGATCAGGTCGACTCCACCCTGTGCCTGCCGGTGGCAGACTTGAATGAAGCGTCGAATGGTGTGACTTCATCCGGCTCAAGCGCGATGAAGTCATCCTTGTCAATTGTTTCATCAGGATCCTTGGGAAAGCTGTCGTAAGGATCTTCGCTGCCGTTGTACAGCTCGATCCCCTGATAACAGAAGCCGTCGCTGCCGTACCGCTTCAGGAGGAACCTGCCGTTCATACGCTTAAAGAAACTGCTCTTGCCGCAGCTCTGCCTTTTGTTGCTGCTGCAGTAGGTTTCGTAGGCCTCGTACACTTCGCTGCGCTGGACACGCTTTCCGGGAGCTGCCCGGATGCAGGTATCCATGAATGCCTGTACATTGTCGGCGCGGTGGCGGAGTTCCCGGATCGCGGCTTTACACTGGGTACTCTGAGTAAAATGTCCCTGCTCATGCAGGCGTTTCAGGCCCTGCAGCGCCAGGTACAGGATATATTGCCACTCCATGGCCAGCTTCTCCCGCAGATGAGGATCACGGTCCTCCGGCGCGACCTTCTGATCCATGCACAGGATCAGGATGCGCCGGTAGAAGGCATCGGACTTCTCATCCAGGTTCAGGGGAATCTCATTTGCAGAGAACCCCAGCTTGGCATAACTGTGAAAGAAGCCGACGTCCTTGCCCTTGCGTTCATAGATCAGGGAGTCCTCTCCGGTCGCCTTCTTCAGGTTGTCGATGTTCTGCATCCCTAAGGATGGGATATCGGCGCAGGTGTTGAGCAGCTTCAGGTGAAGCGCGGCAGGGTAGAAGCGGTTGTTCAGATCCTGCAGGGATATGTTGGAGATGTTCTCCCTGCCGACGATGTCCTCCATCATCCCGATTACGACTGATTTCCCGGTTCCGCCAGCACCGGTGAGTGTTAAGAACTTCTGGAATCCGGTATCCGTCGTCATGGCGTAACCGGTGAATTCCCAGAGCATCCTCCGGTCATCCTCATCCGGGATGCTGGCCTGAAGGAACCTTCCGACCACTGTGGAGATGTCAGGATTGTCCGGCGGTTTCCAGGCGGGATCGTACCGGAACGGGATCTGATTCATGCAGTAATACCTGGGATCATGATCAATCCATTTCTGCTCCAGCACGTCATAGAATCCGTTCCGAAAGTTGATCCAGTGCCTGGGCTGCAGGTTCAGCTGACTCGAAGTCCTGTGCAGCCGAACCCGGTCGAGAAGCTGCTGGTATATCCTGTTGATGATCGTACTCCTCATCATCTTCGGGAAGAGGAGAGAGCGGATCAGCTCCTTCGTCTGGCTTCCGTGCGGATCCGCCTGATACCGGCCGCCGGCATAGATGTGGACGGTCATGTCAAGTACAAACAGATGCACATGATTGATGATGCAGTCCACGACCGAAGCGTCCAGGACACCGTCAGGCTGCCCCTTCTGGTTATATGTATGAAGCGGTGTGCGTATCGTATCGTCCACGTGAAACCAGCTGTTGTCCGTGCCCGGATCAGGCTCCGTTTGGCCGGCACAGGTGGTATCATCTACAGTTTGCTTCTGAAACCGCGCCGCGCCGCGCGGTCCTTCATACCGGTAGATAAAGGATGTGAGTGCCTCCTTCAGCTCATCCTGGTATTCAAGATCAGCCAGGTATTCCCTGTCCTTAAACAGCCGCCAGCCCTGGTGATAACGAAGATCAGGATTATCCCTGAAGAAGGAGTTCAGCCGGTTATTTTTCCATTTTTGGGAGCAGGCCGGCACATATATGTAATCCATCCTGCAGGTTCCCTTCAGGTCGATGCTGTTCATGTACGAGATGAACGTTTCTATGCTGTAATACATATCCTGTGAATCGGAATCCTCAGCAAGTGCCTGGGAACTGAAGCCGCAGCCGGCGATGGCCAGGGCCAGATCCGGATCATCCACAAGAAAGAGATAGCTGCTGTTTAAGTTGGCCGGCTCCTGCCCCATGTATTTCGTCATCCATTGCTTATTCATAAGTACCTCCTTTAGTCCTGCGCCGGCGTTGCCGGCAGCTTTTGGCCATTTCCGTTTTCTGGTGATAGAAGTGATATTTATGACATTTTTCTTTCATACCCGGCTATGTAAAAAAGAAGAGTATAGAAGAAATAAAAAAAGACAGCCGGAAAAACTGTCATTTTTGTCACTTGTATGATTGCCTCAATGGCTATATGGCTGATTGTTATTATGCTCGGTCATCGAACCCGGTCATGGGTTCGTTCGGGATTCTTGTGACCGAGCACCTTCTCCCTGAACAATTCAGCGACATCCTGAATTGAAACCGGGATATATTCCCTCAGCCATCTGCCGACCTGAAAAATGAACTCTTTGATCATCGGAAACTGGTCGAACACATCCCAGACCATGAAGATCTCAGAATTGACCCCGATGACAGCCTTGCGTTTCTCTTTCAGATCCCTGATCTCCTGCGTCAGAGCCTTGCTTTCCGCAGCCTGTGCTTCATTTGATACTGCGAGCTCGCGGTTCTTCGTCTCCAGATCATGCGCTTCCCTCTCCAGCTCCCACTTGCGGAATTTTGCTGATTCCAGTTCTTCCTCCATCTGCCTCAGCGCGGCGCCGGTGGAAGTCCGGTAGAGCCGTTGCTTTGCCTCAGATTCCGCTTCCTCAAGTGCGGAGAGTGTGTTTTCCTCTTCGGCGATCTGCCGCTTCACATGCTTCAGCTTTTCCTCTTTACGGCGGATGTAATACTCCTTTGAGTAATCGACGTTTCTGCCGTCCTCCTTTGGCTTCAGCGTGTCGCCGTAGAAGATCTCGGGGTTTTTCTCCATCCCGTCCAGCGCGCGGCGGCGCAGGACGTCCTGCAGCTTCTCCAGGGTGTCCTTTGTGAACACCTTCGTCTTCGCGCATTGCTTTGACATACCCCGCCGGTAGCCGGAGGCGACCGGCACGCCGATCACATGCATGTGGGGGCTTGCCTCATCAAAATGAACCACCGCGTTCGCGATCACGAATCCCGGGACATACTGCCGCAGTGCGTTCAGCTGATCCCGGAAGATATATATCATCTGCCGCCTGCGATACTCCGGGATATTCTCCCAGAATTCCTGATCACCCAGCTGGATGATCGCCTCCACCGCGAGGTCACTTTTCGCGTTTTCGGATACGTATCGCATGTAATTGTTGATGCGGCGGTCAGCGCGTTTCTGCTTCCGGTTGTATTCCCGGAGTGCCTGGTCAAACTGGTCGTGAAAGACTCTTTCAACATCGTGGAAGAGGTTGTCCGTGCCGGCCAGCTGTACGATTTTGTCGGAGTCGTAATGACCGGTCCTGTTCCCTGGAGAAGAATACTTCCTCAGGTTATGTTTTGACGCCGTAGACAGCTGCTTCGTAGTCGTGATGGCGTTCTGTTTGCTGCTGATATGGAACGTATATGAAATCTGCATCTTAACTTCCTCCTGTGTGGGTTATGCTGTGTACTAAGCTGAAATCCATGGATCCATGCCAAATCCAAAGTGAGATCCATTTGGATTTACATGAAATCCATTTGGACCTGAGCGAAATCCATTTGGACCTGAGCGAAATCCATTTGGACTTGAGTCAAATCCATTTGGAACTATTACAGATCCATGGCGATGCCAAGGATGATCACCATGATCATGATGTTGCCGCGGCCGATGATCCCTTTGATCATCGTGATCATGATGTTGCTGCGGCTGATGATCCCAGTGATCAATGTGATCACGATGTTGTCGGGGCTCCACTGGGTCAATTTCAGGTCTCTGTTGGGTCTGCAATGGGGCTTCACTGGGTCTCTGTCAGGCCTCAATCGGGGCTCCGTTGGGCCGCTACTGGGTCTCAACCGGGTCGGTACCGGGTACCGAAGGCTGGGTACCGGGTACCGGGAATGGACTTTTTTGTTGCTTTTGAGGGCGGTGTATAACCCCCTATGGATAATGGCACGAGTTCCATTATCCCCGGGGGCTCTCCGAGGGACTGGCCGCCGGGGACGGCCAGGCAGCCAGCGTGTGATCATCTCCGCCGCGATTGGGCGCCGGTGATGACCAGAAGCAGCGGATCGCAGGGAAACCTGCGCCGCCGCTTCCGCCACGCTGACTGCTCAAGGGCGCTGCCCTTGAAACCCGCAAGGGGCTGGCCCCTTGACCCGGCATCGGATCGAAGTCCGGGGGCCTTCGACCGCTGATCAGCCATTCTGACGAATGTCGCTCATTCGGATCATTTCTCCAACGGTGCCAACCTGAACAGCAAAACAGAGCATCTGTCTTCATAGACAAAATGCTCTGTTTATCCTGCCGCGTTTTTGATTTCCCAATTCTCCCGGACTGTCCGGTTCTCTAAAACAGTTTGATATCTGTGCCATCTCATCTTCGCTGCTGCGGGTGAAAGATGAACTCTTCTACCGATATCTTCCCAGCTCTTGCTGTAGTAGAACCGCAGCCAGATGATCCTCCGGAGTGTGTCGGATGGGACATCCTTCAGGTGCTGCCGGAGCGCATCATGATATTTTTGGTATTGATCGCAGGCCCGGATCATCTTGCGGTATGCTTCACGTTTTTTGCAGACAAGGTATTCCTGCGGCCCGGACCAGTTCTTCTTGTTTCTGTAGTGCCGTGCGGTAACATTACCTGCAACTGCCTGATCATATTCCCGGTATTCGTCAGAGTAGATCCTGACCCGCTGCTGGTATTCGATAAACTTTCTAATCGCTTCTACGATCATGTTCCTTCTTGCCTCCTTCCCCTTGCTGCAATAGTCTGAGAAGGCTGTCAAAGTTTACAAGATACTTCTTTCCGGATCGGATATATACGATTCGCCCCGAATCGCAAAGATCCTTGATCAGGATGTAAGTGAGACCTGTTCTCTGAGATGCTTCCCGGATACTTACCATCGTTGGGATCATATAATCTGTTCTCGCAATCATAATTCGTACTACTCCTTTCTAAAACATTACGCAGAGATGGATAGTATCATGATACACACGGATTCGTAACATGTCAATGGTTAAATATAAATATTTGCGTATTAGTCTACGACATGTTATATTTACGATATAGGAAAGATTATATTGAGAGAAATGAGTAATTGTTTATCCGGTAACAGAAAGGGGAAATCGATGGGATACGGATTAAACTTGAAAAAAGCGATACAGGACAACAGAACAACCGTCTATAAAGTGGCTAAGGAAACCGGAATCAGTTCGACTACATTGTATTCATGCATCCAGCGTGATTCCGAACCGAGCCTGGAGAACGCCATGAGGCTGTCATCGTATCTGGGAGTGAAGCTGAGTGATCTGTGTGATACAGATGGTATTCCAGGTTCAACCCTGATTGGAGAAGAAGGAATCCCTAATACGGGGATAGAGTACATGAGTGAGGATCCAAACTGGGGGCTCCGCGATAAGATAGAATATAAGCTGGTTCCGATCCTTCTGGGCTATAAGACCGTAGATCTCGACCGCTTTGTGGTTCCGCTTTTGATGAAATATCTGATCTTGAGCAACAGAGGTATGGAAATCGCACTTGAAGTGATTGATGCGCTGCACTCAACACATCCGGACGGCATGCGGGAGGACTTCTTGGACGAGGCAATGCACGGCGCATTTACGCCTGGGCAGACCCGCGAGTATTACAAGGAATTAATGGATGAACTGGATCGAAGGAAGACTGACACCATATGAAGAGAATCGCAATACCGTCTGGAGGTTTGGGAAATCCTATAGTATGGTTAAGGTGTCAAAAGTAACTGGGCCGGTTACCTGGGATTCGCTAACCCTGATTACAGGAAACTGGTGAAGGAGGTATTTGACCGGATCGGGAAAGATATCCTCGGCTATGATGCTGATTGTTTCTGCGTTCAGGTTCTAATTTCACAGCAGTCTCCGGATATCGCGCAGGGTGTTCACAAGGGAGGTGCCGGAGACCAGGGCATGATGTTTGGCTATGCGACAAATGAAACGCCAGACCTGCTTCCGATGCCGTATGTGCTGGCTACAAGACTTGTGAATGAAAGAGACAGAAGTTAAGTGCAAAGGCATCGGCTTTGTT
>CAMIVF010000144.1 GCA_946401715.1 uncultured Clostridia bacterium
GCCGAGGCAAGCTTGCTTGCCAGAGGCGAAAGGGGTGTTGACCCTTACATCATATCATAACAGAAATCAAAGCTTTTCGTGTCATCGCTTTTTGGTATTGCCGGACGAAAGCGGTGAAGACTTCACAGTCCCACTTGACAAGCCTGCTAAAATATAACATTAACAAGTTTGTTTTATCTTGAACATGTTGGAAAGGAGGTTTCAATCCAATATGGATAACAAGACAATTATTCAGTACTTTGAATGGTATCTGCCGTCAGACGGCCTTCTCTGGAAGAAGGCTGAGGCTCAGGCAAAAGACCTGGCTGAAGTCGGAATCACAGACGTCTGGCTCCCGCCGGCATATAAGGGTGCTTCCGGATCAAAGAGTGTCGGCTATGACGTGTATGATCTGTACGATCTCGGTGAGTTCGATCAGAAAGGTTCGGTACGCACGAAATACGGAACAAAAGAGGAATATCTTGCGGCGATCGCTGCGCTGCATCAGAATGGTATCCGCGTTATGGCAGACACGGTTCTCAACCAGATGATGGGCGCGGATGAAACAGAAGAAGTCGAAGCCATTGACACCGCTTCCAATAACAGGGAACAGGAAACATCAGGGCTGCACACCATCCAGGCATGGACCAGATTCACATTCCCGGGGCGGAAAGGGAAATACTCAGACCGGATCTGGACAGCAGCAAACTTCTCCGGCACAGATCTGGATCAGGCGACCGGCAACCAGGGTGTTTACCTTTTTAAGGGGAAGCACTGGAGTGATGAGACGGATTCGGAAAATGTCAATTATGACTACCTGATGGGTGTTGACCTGGACTTTGACAATCCTGATACCTGCCAGGCGCTTCTGGACTGGGGAAAGTGGTATTTTGAGACGGTTCAGCCGGATGCACTGAGACTGGACGCTGTCAAGCATATCAAATTTGAATCCTACCGCGAATGGCTCAAGCTCATGCGCCGTTCTACAGGAAAAGAGTTCTTTGCCGTGGGTGAATACTGGAGCGGGGACCTGAACAGGCTGCTTCACTATATCAATGTAATTGCAGATGGCGAACCGTCGAAAACACCGGATAAAAAAGCGGAACAGCTTCCGGAAGAAGAATACAACGCCATACATGAGGATCCGTCTGACAGCGGCAGTCCTGAATGCAGCACAAAACAGGAAGAACCTGCCGGAAACTCTGCGTTAAATACCGGTATAACCCCTGTTCTCCATTCAGTTCAGGATGCTGCCGGCCAGGTCAATGACGCTGTCAGCCGTGAGGCAAAGAAAATTGCTTCCGCCGGATGTGCCGGCAATAGGCCGAATCATACGCAGGGTACCCAGATTGCCTTGTTCGATGTTCCGCTGCACTTCGCATTCCTGAATGCCGCTACGAGCAACGGTCAGTTCGATATGCGCACGCTGTTTGACAATACACTGGTACGGGCAAGGGAAGAATGCGCTGTGACTTTCGTGGATAATCATGATACACAGCCTGGCCAGTCCCTGGAAAGCTACATTCCGGAGTGGTTTAAGCCCATCGCTTACTCCATGATCCTGCTGCGCGATACCGGAACGCCCTGTGTTTTTTACGGTGATTATTATGGACTGGAGCACGATAACGAGTCCCCGATCCTTGACCTGAAGAAACTGATTTCAATCCGACGTCACTACGCCTATGGATCGCAGAAGGATTATTTCGATGATCCCAGCATAGTCGGATTCACCAGATCCGGCGATGACGAACATAAAAGCTCCGGACTTGCCGTACTTGCGACAGATGCCGGCGAAGGCATGAAATATATGCAGATCAGTCCGAAATATGCCGGACAGCAGTTCTATGACGCGCTCGGACGACACCATGATCCGGTCACCCTGGACGAGCAGGGAGGTGCCGAATTCCATGTCCATGACGGCTATGTCTCTGTGTGGGTGAACAAGGAAGCTTACAGCTATATCCGTACCAGGTTCTGATTCATCTCCATCTTTGCAGTCAGGACGGAAAATCTTAGTGAGAAAGGTGGCAATTCAGTCTTTTCAGCTGTACACTGTCAGTGAAACATCTGAACCTGAAAAGCATGCATCTATGTTGAGGAATAAGCTATGAAACTGTTATCTGCCGGTATGGCCTTTTGTGATATCCCGCTGCGCCCCTGTCCTCAAAACATCCTTCAGCTGGACAACTGTCATATTGATCCGGTGAAGTATCATACGGGCGGGGATGCCATGACTGTAGCGATTGTATGCGCCAAGATGGGCGAGGAAGTCCGGGCCGCTGTACATCTGGGAGATGACAATAACGGATCGTTTATCCGTCAATCCTCAGAAGCCTTCGGCGTTGAGCATGTGCTCGCTCCTGTGAAGAACATGTCCACCGCAACCTCCTATCAGCTCATCGAAGAAAACGGGGAGCGTCATTTTCTGGTGGACTGCGAGATCCTGAAGCTGTTAAAAAACAGAGATATCCCGGATGAAGAGATTACGCGCGCGGACGTGGTTTTCTTTGGAAGCGCGCTGGCGCTTCCCGGAATGGACGATCAGGAACTGACCGGGCTGTTCCAAAGAGCACATGCCAAAGGCAAGGTCACGGCAATGGATGCTTCCGTCGCTTTGGAGGAGTACCCGCCCTGCCATATGGATCTGCTGCGCAGTACGATGCACCATCTGGACATATTCATTCCCAGCTATGAGGAAGCCTCCTGGCTGGCACAGAAGACCGATCTCATGGATATCATGGACTTCTTCAGCCGGTTCCCGTTCAAAGTCTTTGGAGTCAAGCTCGGGGCGGACGGCTGCATCCTGACGGAAAACTTCCGGAAATACGTCCGTAAGAAACCTTTTTCTGCGCTTCCGGTCGTGGATACCACAGGAGCAGGCGACTGTTTTACAGCAGGTTTCCTGTGTGCCTGGATGAAAGGATTGCCTCTGGAAAAATGTGCGGAATTCGGCAGCGCTGTTGCGGCCTTTGGCATATCGGCCGTAGGTTCCAGTACGGCTGTGCCGGACGTTGAGACTGTCCTCTCTTTCCTGAAGCAGCATGCACCGGGATGGTAAGCCTGGGACGTAAAGCTTCCTGACGTAATGGCTCTCTCCTGATCCTGCTTCATCAACCTCAACAACTATGTCTGCAAAACAGGGCAGTGCGCTTTCACGTTCGCACTGCCCTGTTTTCTTTGTCATCAGAAGCTGACGCGCCGGCCAGTTCCAGCACCAGCCGGCTCATCTCTTCCTCACTCTCTGCGATGAGGTCTGCATCCACTTTGCCCGCCTTTTCCCCGCCGCGGCAAAGCCACAGCGTGTGCCAGCCGCAGGCCTTCGCGCCACGGATATCCGCACTGACCGAATCTCCGACCATCCACAGATCATCAGGGACGAGACCGAATTGCTCCTGTGCCGCACGAAAGATCGCGCTGTCGGGTTTGGATGCACCGACCTCCCCTGACACCACCACCATACCCGGATCTATATAGCGGTCCAGACCAAGCATGCAAAACTTCTTTCTCTGCCGGTCCGAAGTCCCGTTTGTAATAACGCCAAGCAGGATCCCGGAACAGGCAGCAAGTCGGTCCATCATATGTTCCAGCTGCCCGGACAGCGTCAGGTGTTCCTGCATCCATTCATACCGGTCCGCAAATGCCACACCGTCTTTCTCTTCGGCTATGACCCCCAGCCTGCTGAGCGTTTTCACGAAGCGCTCCACATTCGACTGCCAGGGCGTGATCTGACCCGCCATGATCCGCGGGAAATTCTCGTCACTGCATTCATAGAAGACCTTCATAAAGCGGTCTTCCGCTGCCGCGCTGCTTTCCCCGCATACAGCTGCAAGGATATCAGGCTCTGAAGGAGTGTTCCCATCTGCAGCCTGCGCTGCCGCGCTCTTGTCCGTGCAGCTTTGCAGCACATCCCGGGCAGCGCGCAGAATCATATTCCTCCGGCTGTACAACGTATCATCAATATCAAAGATGATTCCTGTCATGAAGTCTCCTGTTCATCGTATTCCTGCCGTATACCGATGACAATGTGATGATGATCGCTTTCTCTCGTCCGTATGGTCTGGAGGGCATACGGGACAGGCGCACCGTTTTCCTTCCTCGCAAATGACAGCCGGATCGCCTCCTCCTGCTCGGCCAGGTGTATCAGGTTTGCTTTACTGGTTGCCTCTCTGAGCTTAGGCTCATCCGCTTCGCACACACCCTCCAGCAGTTTCTCTCGTGCCTCCTTAAAGAAGTCGGTTCCGCCCGGACGGATTTCGAGGTCTTTGTTTTTGCCTGTGTAGAATTCCAGATAGCAGTCCGTGGCGACATCTACATAGAAGATGCTCTCGAAATCGCTGGTGAGCGCCTTGGAGATGTTCATATAGGTTTTTCTGGTGACCGGTGTCATCTCATACTTCACCTCTGCCCGCTCAGCAAGGAAACGGTCAAACGCTTCCGGCGGCACCGGTTTTGAGAAGTAATAGCCCTGCACATATTCGCAGCCCATCGCCTTCAGAACCAGATACTGCTCCTGCGTTTCGACGCCCTCAGCCACAACCGGCACATGCAGATAATCCGCAATGTCGATGATCAGTTCGATCATACGCACGTCCCTGTTTTCCCCGAAGGCACTGCGGATGAAGCTCATATCCAGCTTCAGCGCGTCGATCGGCAGATGGGTCAGCATGCCCAGGGACGAATAGCCTGTGCCAAAGTCGTCCATCTCGATCCGGAAGCCCATGCCCATGCCGCGCAGTTCCTTGGCTGTGGAAATCACCTGGTCAGAGTCGCCGGTGTAAGCCGACTCAGTAATCTCAAGCATCAGATCCTCCGTGCTGAGATGGTACTTCTCCAGAATATCTTTGAAGATATTCTTCAGATTCGGCGTCAGCATATCGATGCGCGATACATTCACCGAAACCGGCACCGAGAAGCCGAAGCGGTCTTTCCAGTCCCGTATCCTCGCGGCTGTCTCACGCCATACGAACTGATCAAGATCCAGGATCAGGCCATTCTCCTCAAGCAGCGGAATGAATACGCCCGGGCTGATCATGCCAAGTTCCGGGTGCTCCCAGCGGACCAGTGCCTCCGCACTGCTCAGAACAGGCTTGTCGGGGCGGATATCATACTTCGGCTGGAAATAAACGGTGAAGCGGCCGCCTTCCAGAGAAGGCTTGAAGTCTTCCAGCAGACGTTCCCTGTAGAGCTCCTCTTCATGCATCTTTGTATCATAGATGCCTACAGCCTTCAGGAAACCGTTCTTCACGGAATCCGCAGCATTTTTCGCATAGTCAAAACGGCGTTCGATCTGAAGCGACTTGTCCACCTGTGAATACACACCCATACGCAGGCGGACGCGGTTCACAGACACCGTCTCGTCAACCAGGCCATCGGAAACCTTATCCAGGATCTGCTCGTAGTCTTCTCTGTGCGGACAGTAAAGCAGGAAGGTATCCGCGCCGCGGCGGCAGCAGACACCGCCCACCTCGCGGGAGATCTGCCGGATCCGCTTGCCGATTTTCGCAAGCACGCTGTCGCCATACTGCTTTCCGTACCGTTCGTTGAGCATATGGAAATGATTGACGTCGAGCACGATGGCATCCATCGGCTTTTCAATGTAATGCTGGTCATACATCCGGACATAGCGGAGGAAATAGTCCAGGTTCAGCAGATTCGTCAGGCTGTCACGTTCTGTAGACTGGATAATCGTCCGCTTCTCGCTCAGTTCAATGCACCGGTTGACGCGGGCCTGAATGATCTCAGGAGAGGGATACGGCTTGGGGATAAAGTCGATCGCGCCGATCTTCAGGCAGTCGACCTCCGCGCTCTGATCTGCCGTCATCACAATCACCGGGACAGACCGGAGTTCCTCCTCTTCCTTCAGCACCTTCAGGACCTCCATACCGCTCATCCGCGGCATCTGAAGATCCAGCAGCACGATCGCCAGCTCGTCTTTATGGACCTTGACCTGTTCCAGTGTCTCAATTCCATCGGAAGCATACAGGACATCGTACACATCCTCAAACATCTTTCCGAGAATCATCTGATTGACGCGCTCATCTTCTACAATCAGAATGTGCCGTTTGAGGTTCAGGATTTCCGAATCCTGATCTCCCGCGAAGATCGGCTTGGCGGCTGCTTCCGCGTCCTCCCGGGACAGAGCGCCCATACCCTTCAGAAGCTTCTTCTCCTCATACATCAGCCCATCTGCGCGTTCAAACACATCATGGAAGCTGGTGTCCTGATCGGGCCGGTAATCTGACAGGCCGCCGGAAACGACAACCTCCCTGGTGCTGATATGCTCTACGGAGCGGTCATGCAGCGCCAGAACCAGTTCCTTTCGGATCAGATAATCGCGCCCGGACATGACCACCACAAATTCATCTCCGCCCGTCCGGTAAACCGGGCTGTGCTGGAAAATGTTGCAGATCATTCTG
>CAMIVF010000145.1 GCA_946401715.1 uncultured Clostridia bacterium
CAGGGCGCTTGACTGGGGGTCAAGAAGCCGTGAGTTCGAATCTCACCACTCCGACTTTTGAGGAAACCCGCATGGTTGAGGGAAAGTTAAGTTTTCCTTTCAGCCATGCGGGTTTCTCGCTACTAAAGAGGTATTTTATATCACCATGTTTTCAAAGCAGAGAACCGTATGGCTCAGGGAAACCTTTCCCCGGCTGCCATGCGGTTTTTGATGAAACAGCTTTTCTGATCCGTGTGAAATATCAGTTTCCGTTGACCTGATCGAAAATGTCCGTGATTTCTTTCTCAGGGGCCGGCGTAATCAGAGATACGATGACGATCGCGACAGCAGAGAACAGGAAAGCCGGCAGAAGCTCATAGATGTCCAGGATACCGCCCATCGGACGGACGATGAACTTCCAGATGAAGATCATGGCACCGCCGGTGATCATGCCTGCAAGTGCTCCGTAACGGTTGGTTCTTCTCCAGAACAGGGCGAACAGAACCAGAGGACCGAACGCTGCGCCAAAGCCTGCCCACGCGAAGGAAACAATCCTGAAGACGGAACTGTCAGGGTTCCAGGCAAGGAATACAGCGACCACAGCGATAATCAGCAAAGAAGCACGGGCTACCTTTATGAGCGTCTTCTCACTGAGCTTTACATGGAAGAAGGTGACAAAAATGTCCTGTGAGATCGAGCTGGAAGCAGCAAGGAGCTGAGAGTCTGCAGTTGACATGGTGGAAGCCATGATGCCTGACAGAATCAGTCCTGCGATCAGCGCCGGGAAGAATCCGAAGGTGCTGAGCCTGTGTGCGATCCTGATGATAACAGTTTCAGAGACACCGGAAGTGGTCAGCTCACCGATTGCCCCGGCTTTGGACATGCCAAGACCGATCAGACCGGTCAGGATGGCAACGCCCATGGCGATGACAACCCAGATACTTGCGATTCTGCGGGAGAGCTTCAGCTTGTTTTCATCTTCGATGGCCATGAAGCGAAGCAGAATATGCGGCATTCCGAAGTAGCCAAGGCCCCAGGCGAGAGTGGATACGATGGTAAGGAGTCCATACGGGTTTGTGGTGCCTGGCGCGAACAGATTCGTTTCGTCCGGGATATGGCTCATCGTCAGAGACAGCTGACCTGCGAGAGACTGCGCGTTGGAAACAACAGCGCCCCAGCCGCCGGCCTGGTTGATGCCGAAGAACAGGACAATCACAAGCGCGATGGTCATAATAATGCTCTGAATCAGGTCAGTGAAGCTGGCAGCGAGAAATCCGCCGGTCATCGTGTAGCCGATGATGACAACAGCACCGACGATCATCGCCAGATGATAGTTCACATCAAACAGGGAAGCGAACAGTTTTCCGACTGCAGCGAATCCTGACGCGGTATAGGGGATAAAGAAGATGACGATGATCAGCGCGGACACGAGTGTCAGTATCCTGGTTTTGTCCCGGAAACGGTTCGAGAAAAACTGCGGAATCGTAATTGCATTGTCTGCGGCAAGGGAATAGCGGCGCAGCCTTTTTGCCACGATCAGCCAGTTGACATAGGTGCCGACCGCAAGACCGAGTGCTGTCCAGACCGGCTCCGCGATACCGGACAGATATGCAAGTCCGGGAAGACCCATCAGCAGCCAGCTGCTCATGTCAGAGGCTTCCGCACTCATGGCGGTTACGAACGGTCCGAGCTTCCTGCCGCCCAGATAGAAATCGCCGACCGTTTCATTCTTTCTGGAGGCGAGGAAACCGATGATCAGCATACCCAGCAGATAAGCTACCATGGCTACGACAATCCCAAACAGAGAAACACCTGATAGATTCATACTCCAATACTCCTTACTATAGAACTGCTTGTTTAATACTGTGTGGCGCTAAAGCACTAAAGTGCACAGAGGTGATTATATCATCAAGGGTGCATTTCTACAAGCATTCATTCTGAACAAGTCGGTCATCCGGAAGAAAATCACCTGTTCCTGCATTTCACTATATTCATCAAATTATTCAATGAAACAATCATTTTATTACCAAATAAGTTGTTTAAAAAAGTTTTTTACAAAAACATCAGAAACAGTGGTAAACTGTTTAAAGATATGGGAAATAATCTGAGTACCTTCTTCAGGGGTGTCATATTATTTCAAAAAAAGGTTTGAATAATCAGGATTTCTGAATAGCCAGATACCGTTCGAAAGTGCGAGTCCGCCAGGGCGAAGCAGTTTCAATTACGGGATCGGCATCAGACCGGACAGAGTCAGATATAAACACAGTTTTATAGATGAGTAAGGAGAAAGGGGCCATACGGTATGGGTGGTGAATTGATCAGAGTATCCGGGTTTGATGAGGCGATGTCCCTGAAAGACAGTGAGACTGCCTTTTTTGCCGGGGGAACCGGAATCTGCTGCAAGGATTCCGGGATTCAAGCGAAGAAGTATATTGTAATACCGGATGAGGAACAGATGCATGCAGTCATCCGGAAGGACGGACTGGTTCAGATCGGTGCGCTTGTCACATTTACGCAGGCTCTGGAAGACAAGGCTGTCCCGGAATACCTGAAGGAAGCGCTGCTGTTCTGCGGCTCTTTGCAGAAAAGAAACAGGGCAACCATAGGAGGAAATGTTGCTTCCTGGAGAAGTGATTCCTATCTGGTTCCGACGCTGATCGCTTCCGGTGCCAGGCTGACTCTGCTGGGAAAAGAAGGAGCCGTTCAGGAAGAAATCGCACAGTATGCGGCTGACAGGGAGAAGTATTCAGACGCGCTGATCACCGGGATCCTGGTAAAACCGGACGGGCAGGTCCGGATTCTTTCCAAACGCTATGCCAATACGGTGGAAAGCCATGCTTACCTGACGATCGCGATGGGGAAGGAAGGAGATACCTGGCGGATCGGCCTTGCGATCAAGAACAGTGGCATTTTCCTGCCGGATATTACCAACTGGGGCGTATCATGGAAGAAGGCAGGCGTGCAGGATGATATGTTCGGTTCCGAGGAGTACAAGAGATATCTGACGGAAACGACGCTTGATACCATGTATGAAAAACTGGGCGGGGAAGGAGGAAACGAGTCATGAAGATCAGATTATGGGTCAATCAGATCGAACGGACCTATGAGACATGCGCGTCGAAACCCCTGCGGGATGTGCTCTTTGAACATGGGTTTTCTGCGGTGCGTGATTCCGATGACTATGAGGGATTCTGCGGAAGCGACACCGTTCTGATGGACGGTGTTCCGGTGTATTCCGACCTGGTCCCCGCGGCACTGGCGGAAGATACTTATATTGTAACGCCGGACGGTCTCAGGGATCTTGGGATTTCAGCTGCTTCCGGGACAGATCTGTCGCGTTCCTTTTTTGGGAAAACGGACATCAGTACGGATCAGAAGAAAGCTCTGGAGCAGGCTCTGATGCTGAACGGAAAGAGCGGTCCGGACTGTCTGACTGTCGTCCAGCAGGCGATGATTGATGCCGGCCTCGTGCAGAGTGCGTACAACGCGCCTGCGGCTGCGCTGATGCTGACCTGGCTTCTGGTGCAGCATCCGTCACCGACGCGGGAGCAGATCCGGGATGCCATGTCCGGTATCTTTATCCGTGACGCCGGATATGAGCATTATTACCTTGCCGTCCGGCTTGCAAAGGAGATGATCGAGAACGGTGCCAGCTCCACCGAACCTGCTCCGTCGTTCCGCCCGCATCTTCGGATTGTCGGCAAACCTGCCGGCAAGGTGGACGGGCCGCAGCTTATACGCGGCGAGAAGGTGTTTGTGGAGGATTATGTATCACAGGATGCCTGTATCCTTATCATGCTCCGTTCCCCGCACGCGCATGCATATATCAAGTCCATCGATACCTCGGAAGCGGAGAAGGTTCCGGGGGTTGTGAAGATCATTACGGCTGCCAACTGCCCGGATACCTTCTATATGCAGGCAGGACAGGGCAATCCGGAGCCGTCTCCGCATGACAGGAGACTGTTCAACTGGAAGGTCCGCCATGTCGGTGACCGTGTCGCCGGTATCGTAGCGGAAACCAGGGAAGCCGGAGAGAAGGCAAGAGACCTGATCAAGGTAGAGTATGAAGTGCTCCCGGCTGTCTTTACGGTAGAAGAGGCGATGGCGGAGGGCGCACCGCGCGTCCACAACGGCATCGTTGAATACCGTGCCGGCGCCCCGGCCAATCTGGAGGAGTACAATCAGGATTCCGGCGACTGGAGAGACGGCAAGGTGATCTACCAGTTCCCGCTGGGTGCGGATATTCATCACAACGTCGCCGCGTCGAATTCCGGCGGCATCGGAGACATCGAGAAGGCGTTTGCCGAGGCGGATGCGATCGTAGAGAGAACGTATCAGACCAGCCAGGTGCAGCAGACACCGCTGGAACCGCATGTGTGCTTTGCGCGGATGGAAGGAAACCGCCTGACGGTTTACGCATCGACGCAGGTACCGTTCCACGTACGCAGAATTGTCGGCTGGGTGACCGGACTTCCGGAAAACCGGATTCATGTGGTCAAGACGAGAGTCGGAGGCGGATATGGATCCAAACAGGATATCCTGATTGAGGATGTGACGGCATATGCTTCCTTTATCACCGGACGGGCCGTCTACTGCCGCAATACCAGGGAAGAGGAATTCATCGCCAATTCCACACGGCATCCGATGCGTGCCCGCGTGAAAATGAGCGGGAAGAAGGACGGCACCATTACGGGTATTTTCATGGAGGTGCGCGCCAATACCGGTCCCTACGGCAACCACTGCCTGACCGTTCCGATGAACAGCTGCTCCAAGACGCTTCCGCTTTTCAAATGCGCCAATATGGCTTATGACCTGAAGGTCTATTATACCAATACCCCGCCTGCGGGCGCTTACCAGGGATACGGTACACCTAAGGGAACGTTCGGCATCATGATGGTGATGGCGGAACTGGCGGAGAAGCTTGGATGCGATTACAAAGAGATGGTGTTAAAGAACCATGTGGAGACCGGCTACCGGCTTGATATTCTGAAGGGCCTTGGCGAAGGCCGTGAAGGAAATGTCGTCCCGGTCGGCTCCTGCGGCCTGAGAGAGGCTGTGCTGCAGGGCTGTGACATGATCCACTGGGGTGTAAAGGAAACCAGCAGCGATCCTGATGTCAGGATCGGGAAGGGCTTCGCGATGATCATGCAGGGATCCGGACTTCCCGGTCTGGATCATGCCGAGGCCATCGCGAAGATGGAAACAGACGGCACGGTAATCCTGAACAGCGGCTGTGCGGATATCGGTACCGGTCTTGATACGATCTGCGCGAAGGTTGTCAGCGAGATCATGTGCATGCCGATGGAGCATATCACGGTCCTGTCCGGCGATACGGACGGATCCGTCTTCGACACCGGTTCGTATGCCTCCTCCGGAACCTTCTTCTCCGGCAATGCTGCCGTAGTCGCAGCAAAGGGTCTGAAGGAAGAGGTTCTGAAAGAAGCGGCATTCCAGATGGAGGAAGCAATCGAGGATCTGGAACTTCGGATGCCCGGTGAAGTATACTCCAAAAAGACCGGCAGGATACTGAGCTATGCCGACCTGTCCCACACGGCATGCAGCGGAACCGGACACGGTACGATGGTCTACCATGGAACCTTCGTCACGGCAGCCTCCTCCGTGCCATACGGCGCACATTTCGCACAGGTTGCCGTCAATACAAGAACAGGTGAGATTGATGTCCAGAAGTTCTATGCGCTGCAGGATGCCGGTACGCCGATCAATCCGGAGCTGGCGCTCTGCCAGATGTACGGTGCGGCGCTGAAGTCCATCGGGCATACGCTCTATGAAGGGATGATCCTGGACAAGGATGGACACTGTGTGAATGCCAACATGACGGACTACGGCGTGCCCATGATCTACGAGCAGCCGGAAGACTTCAAGGCTGTGCTGATTGATGTCGATGACGCGGACGGACCGTTCGGCGCCAAGTCGATCTCAGAGATTGCCTGCAACGGCGCAGCGCCTGCAATCGGCATCGCCATCCATGACGCAGTCGGCGTATGGCTGCAGGACTGGCCGATGACACCGGAGAAGATCCTGCGCAAGCTTGGGAAGCTCTCATCGGAGGCCGGTTCCTGAGCAGGGAAGGAATATGCACAACTGAAAATAAGTTTTCGTCAGCCGTAAAGAAACAAATATAAGGCCGCCCCGGCAGAATCCGCAAGATCTTGTCAGGGCGGGTTTTTATGCTGTTTTTTGCGCAGTTTATTATCCCGGTATTTGTGCCGGAAAGGATTGGATGGCACAATCTTCCAACAATGTGATAGAATACCTTCAGTTTTTATTCAGGAGGTTTTTGGAAATGGGAAAGCTTGGCAAGAAAAACAAGGACAGCAAGGAGGCTGCGAACAAGAAAATCGCCCAGCAGCTTGCTGCATTGAAGAGGAAGCAGGCTG
>CAMIVF010000146.1 GCA_946401715.1 uncultured Clostridia bacterium
CTTTGAGGCCTGCGATATCGTGGAGGAGATCCGGAAACGGGTGGACGAAGCGGGAGAAGCCCGGAATATGATCACCGTTGAAATCACGGAAAGCGTCATCGGCAGCAATTTTGAATACATGAAGGAAAAGGTCGCCCGGTTCCGGGAACTGGGTTTCCCCGTCTGGATGGACGATTTCGGAAGCGGCTATTCCTCTCTGGACGTGCTGCAGAGTCTCCGGTTTGACCTGATCAAGTTCGATATGAGTTTCATGCGGAAGCTGGATCAGGGGGAGAACGGAAAGATTATCCTGTCAAAGATGATGGAGATGGCGGCCGCGATCGGCGTGGATACCGTCTGTGAGGGTGTGGAAACAGAAGCCCAGAGACAGTTTCTGCAGGAGATTGGCTGCTCGAAACTGCAGGGCTATTATTTCTGCCGGCCGGTGCCGCTGTCGGAGATTGTCAGGAGAAACCGGGCAGGCATCCAGATTGGTTATGAGAATCCTGAGGAATCTGCTTATTATGAAACGGTCGGACGGGTCAATCTCTATGATCTTGACGTCATTGCGTCAGAGGAGAGCGGGCAGATCCGTAATTCTTTCAACACACTTCCGATGGGGATCATAGAAATCAAAGGGGAATCGGCCCGCTTCATGCGAAGCAACCAGTCCTACAGAGATTTTATCAAGCGTTATTACGGTGTGGAACTGTCAGACATCGGTCATGACTTTATCAGATACGCAACCACTTTCATGAACAATATCGTCAAGTCCTGCTGTGAGATGGAAACCCGCACATTCTTTGATGAGCGGATGCCGGATGGATCTGTCGTGCATTCCTTTGCACGCCGGATCGGCACCAACCAGGTGACCGGGAGTACAGCCGTTGCGGTTGCAGTCCTGTCTATCTCCCGGAATGACGAGGAGGGGATATCCTACGCGGATATTGCCAGAGCGCTTGCGGCAGATTATTATAATATCTATGTGGTCGATTTTGACACAGAGCACTTTATTGAGTATACCTCTTCCGCCGGCGGGGAGGAGCTGGCCATGGAACGGCATGGAGAGCGGTTCTTTGCGGCGGTGGAGCGTGATGCCATGATCCGGATCTATGAAGATGACAGAGATTGCTTCCTGCGCGTCTTCACAAAAGAGAATATCATTCAGGAACTGGATCACAAGGGCGTGTTTACAACCACTTATCGTCTGACCGACACCGGTACGCCGATGTACGCAACCATAAAAGCCACGCGTATGCCGGGCGGGAACAGGGTCATCATGGGAATCAGCATTGTGGCATAGAGAGCATCTTTTCAAAGGACAGAATTGTCGAAGACGATTGGAAAATTGTTTTGTTTCAACCTGAGATTTTATCAGGAGAGGGTGAGAGCTCTTTATGGGAACGTGGGCAGGACGATTCGCGGCATATATCAATAAAGATGTCGTGAATCCGAACGAATCGAAGAAAACTGCGGTGATGACGCGCTGGCTCTGTACGGTGATGATGCTCTATGCCATCGGACAGATGCTTTTCATGCTGTTTTCCGGATACTACGCGGTTGTTGTCTTCCCGATCGGGTTTTTCTGTATCTACGGTGGCGCATTTCGCCTGACCTATTCCAGGAATACCGTGGCTGCCTTCTATCTGGTCATCCTGATGATTCTTGGCTGGAATCTTACCAGTACCGTTCTCTATGGATGGAACACCGGCGCCCAGTACGGGTACGGCATTCTTTTAGTCTACATCTTCGCCAGCTCTTACCTGACCCTTCGGAAAAAGCTGCTGTATATGACAGGATTGATGGCAGCCGGTTTTGTTATATTCGTATTTGGTGTTTATGGCAGGGCGGTTTTTGAACTGTCCCGTTCGCAGTATGTGCTGCAGGAATTTATGAACATGCTTGTCACATTCAGCACGATCGCACTGACAACGACTGTTTTCTCCGGGGATACGCTGGATACAGTAAGAAAACTGATGGATTACAACAGGGAGATGACGTATCAGGCTGAGACAGACGCACTGACAGGCCTGATGAACCGCAGGGCAGGAGAGAAGTATTTCGAAAAGATCCGCAAAGAGGCGATACAGGAAGGTTTCTTTGTCAACGTGGTGATGGGTGACATCGACTTTTTCAAAAAGGTCAATGACACTTACGGGCATGACTCCGGAGATGAGGTTCTGAAGGTGCTGGCGGGGATCTTTCAGGATTTCATAAAGGATAAGGGTGCGGTTGCCAGATGGGGCGGCGAGGAATTCCTGTTTGTCATGGTCGGCATGAACGGAGATGAAGCCTGCTTAGAGCTGGAGAAGCTGTGCGAACGGATCGAGAAGACGCCCATTCAGGCCGGGGACCAGGAACTCTATGTGACAATGACGTTCGGAATCGAGGAGTGCGGAAGAGAGCAGTCGATAGAGGACGCGCTGGAAGCAGCGGACCGGAAGCTGTATATGGGGAAGGCCAGGGGAAGAAACCAGGTCGTCATGTAATGAGGCATCCTGGCAGGGGGCTCCTGCCCCGGCAGACGGTGTGTGTCAATCCTGTCTTAGCGGCGGCAGCGATGCCGGAAAAATAGTCCTTGCTTTTTTTCCCGGGTTGTGGCATAGTAATCAATGCGAAACAGAAACTGTTTCAGGAGACGTAGCTCAGCTGGGAGAGCAACTGCTTGACGTGTAGTAGGTCACAGGTTCAAGTCCTGCCGTCTCCACGACAGAAGGGGAGTTTTCCGGAGAGGAGAGCTCCCGTTTTTTCTTTCCGGATGTTCTCCGGAGCCGGTTTGAGTGTGGTTTTTCACGCTTACATTTTGTTCACTGCGGAGGATAGCTGTTGACAAACGGCTTCAGATAAAGGATAATAAATGTGTCCGGTCGAAACCGATTGAGTGTTCCCGGGCATGAAATATGACAACTGTCTATCGTCTCTTCGAAGACGAATTTCTCCACTTACCCAAAGAAAGGAACCGCGAAAGCGGTTCCTTTCGACATATATACGGAAGGAACCATACGGACTATGAAAAAAACACTGGTGATCGGATCCGCTGTCTGCGATATCGTTATACCCGTGGATCATCTCCCGGCAAGGAGTGAGGACATCAATCTCTATCAGCAGGATATGTCTCTGGGCGGCTGCGCGTTCAATGTCTGCGACTGCCTGAATCACTTCGGCATACCCTTTATTCCTTTTCTTCCGGTCGGCAGCGGTGTCTATGGCCGTTTTGTCAGAGAAAAGCTGGAAGAAAGAGGAATCACGTCTTTCTGCCCGGCACCGGAAGCGGAGAATGGATGCTGCTACTGCCTGGTGGAGCCGGACGGAGAGAGAACCTTTCTGTGCTATCACGGTGCAGAGTATCTGTTCGAGGAAGCATGGTTTTCGATGCTGGAGCAGAGCGGGGAGATCGGGCAGACCGACAGCATCTATGTCTGCGGGCTGGAGATTGAGGAGCGGACAGGAGAACGGATTCTGGATTTTCTGGAAAGACACCGCGGGATGCGGATCTTCTTTGCGCCGAGCGCCAGAATCTGCTCGATTCAGAAAGAAAGGATGGACCGGATGCTGGATCTGAGCCCGGTGCTCCATATGAATGAGGACGAGGCGCTCCGCTTTACACGCTGCGGCACAGTGGAAGAGGCCGGAAAGAAACTTGCCGGGCGGACGCAGAATACCGTTCTTGTGACCTGCGGGGGAAGAGGCTGCATCATCTTCCGGGCAGACGGGACCTCTGTTGTGGTCAGCGCTTATCCGGCGCAGGGTGCGGGAGATACGATCGGTGCCGGGGACAGCCACATCGGGAGCGTAATTGCCCTTCTGAAAAAGGGATGCGGCATGACAGATGCGGTCCGCGGGGCGAACCGCATCGCGTCTGCTGTCATCAGTACAAAGGGCGCGTTGCTGACGGACGGGCAGTTTGCCCGGGCTGCAGCCGGGATGAAAATGCAGGAGGAATCATCAGCAACCTGACAGCAGAAACTCATATTCGCACGTGTATAATTGTTGAAATTGCATAGGGCTGGTGCTATAATTATTTCATGTTCAAACATCGGATTCCTTCCGCCCTGGAGAAAGATCTGATTCCCGGCGGAAGAGAAAGGAAGGGAAAGTATGGCAACTCCTCATAACACTGCGGAGAAGGGACAGATTGCGAAGTCGGTCCTGCTTCCGGGAGATCCGCTTCGGGCCAAGTTCATAGCAGAGAACTTCATCACGGATCCGGTACAGTTCAACAGTGTCCGGGGGATTCTCGGATATACGGGAACCTATAACGGCAAGCCGGTGTCGGTCATGGCGACCGGGATGGGCTGCCCGTCGATCGGCATCTATACGTATGAGCTGATTCATTTTTATGATGTGGAGAATCTGATCCGCATCGGTTCCTGCGGCGCATTGCAGCCGGAGATGAAGCTGGGTGATATCGTTATGGCGATGGGTGCCTGCACGGATTCGAATTATGCCGCGCAGTTTAACCTGCCGGGCCAGTTCTGTGCCACTGCCAACTTTGACCTGCTCCTGAGGGCGAAGGAGGCCGCGGACCGTCATGGATACCGCTATCAGGTCGGGACGGTGAACTGTACGGATGTATTCTACAGGGAAGGAGATCCCTGGAGAGAGTGGGCAAGGATGGGCGTCCTGGCCAGCGAGATGGAGAGCTTTGCGCTGTACTGCAACGCGGCAGCAGGCAAGGCGAAGGCGCTTGCGATGTTTACGGTCTCTGATTCCCTGGTGACAGGAGAGGAGATGTCCGCGATCGACAGACAGAACAGCTTTACCAACATGATGACGGTCGCACTGGAAACCGCGTGCGGCATCTGAGAAAGGGCACTGCAGACAGGCTGGCCGGTCAGACGGACAGTGCCTGCCTGAGCTGACAGAGTGATTGTACTGGTTCGAATCTGCCCTGCGCAGGATAACGCTTATAGTACGCCGCAGACGGAGACGCCGAATCATTGCAGATCATAGCAAATGCAGGAAACTGCGCACATTTCAACAGTTTGAAGGAGGTAAATTCTATGAGAAAACTTACGACTTGGCTTGCAGCGACCATGACAGCGTCACTCGCACTGTCTGCCGCGACGGCAGTGATGGCTGACGAGCCGGATTTCACTGGAGAAGGCTCCATCGCTTATGTCTGCACAGGACTCGGTGACATGTCCTTCAACGATTCCGGCGAAGTCGGAATGAACACGCTTCGTGCAGCCGGATACGATGTCAATACCGTTGAGACCGGCGATGACGCGTCCAAATACCTTGACACGATGTATGATCTGCTGGATACCGGCTATGATTACGTGATCGCCAGCTCCACCTATCAGGAGATGGTCGAGACTGTCTGCGGAGAGTTCCCGGATACGAAGTTTGTCCTGTTTGATATCAATTCCGATACGGAAGTCGCCGGCGACAATATTCTGTACATCTACTTCAAGCAGAATGAGTCCTCCTATCTCGGCGGCATCGTCGCGGCCGGCATGTCTAAGGAAGGCGCGATCGGCGCGATCGGCGGCGTTGAGAACCCGGTTATCAAGGACTTCATCACCGGTTATGTAGACGGCGCTGTGTCCTATAATCCTGACATCAAGGTCAGCACCGGCTGGGTCGGTGACTGGAGCAACACCGCGAAGATGAAGGAGATCTGCAACACCCAGAACTCCAGCGCGGGCGTAGACGTATTCTTCCCGATCGCCGGCGGCGCGGGAACCGGCGCTTTCGAGGCGGCGACCGAGATTGACGGCGCATGGGCTCTGGGCGTTGACTCTGACCAGTACGCGTCCTTCATCGACAGCAACGAAGCATTCGCGAAGGTGATCCCGACCTCTGTCACGAAGGAAGTCGGCAACACCATGGTTTCCCTGTTCAAGGATCCGTCCGCCATCGAGTGGGGCACCCTGAAGGCAATGGGCGTTGCGGAAGACGCTGTCGGCCTTGCCGAGAACGAGTACTATGAGGAAGTTGTTCCGCAGGAAGTCCGCGACGCGGTCGAGGCTGCGAAGGAAGGCATCAAGGACGGTTCCATCGTCGTGAAGTCCTACTTTGACGGAACAGAGGATGATTACACCGCTCTGCTCGACACTGTCGGCTGATCAGGACCAGGAGTGCTGAAAGCATACGCTACGTGACCTGCAGATGATAATCAGAACCCTGCCGCCCTCGCGGCGCAGGGTTCTTTTTCCAGAGGGAAGAGCTTATGGAAGCATTAAAAATGGAGCATATCACGAAGATCTATCCGAATGGCTTCGTGGCGAATAAAGATATCTCCTTCACTGTACAGCAGGGTGAGATCC
>CAMIVF010000147.1 GCA_946401715.1 uncultured Clostridia bacterium
GACCTTCGCCTTGGCAAGGCGACGCTCCACCCCTGAGCCACTCGCGCATATCTGTTTGTCCGCTGTATGATCTCTTGCGAACAAAACAGATCTTACATTAGATACACTCGTTTGTCAACTGTTTTTTATCAAATCCGTCCAAACCGGCTCAGAAAAGCTTCCGGATCAAGAACATCCGGCTGTAAGTCTGAAGAACAGCCCCTCCGGTCACCTGTCATACCGCAGGATCAGTTCTGTTGTTCCAGCCCGCTCATTGAGAAGGAATTCATCGCAGATCGCATATCCTCCTGCACCGGCGGCCGCCTTTTTCAGTGCAGCCGGTACATCAGTCAGAACAGCAAGAACTGCGCTGTCCTTCAGAAGCGTCGCTGCCTTGGTCAGAAACTGCTCACAGAAAGCTTCTGCTTCCGCTTCCTGCGGATCCGGAAGATGGGTAATGATCTCATCAAACGGATACGCATGCGTAAAATCAAAGAAGTCCTTGTTCACATAGTGAATCGGCGCGTGGCGTGTATCCTGTATGGTCTCAGAATTCACCCTTGCCTTTTCAATTGCCTCCGCGTACCGGTCGACCCCATAGACGGGATCTGCCGGACAGAGCAGGTAGCGTTCAATCAAAAGCGTTCCGACACCGCAGAAGGGATCAAGAACCTGTGCGCCTTCCTTCAGATAGGGTGCCGCCAGCGCAGCAGCAAGAGCAGCGGTCGATGCCGCCGTGCTCTGAGCTGTCGTTTCCTTGCGATAGGCAAACCGCGTATCCGGCAGCGTAAACAGCTTCAGCATCGGAACCAGAGTCTGGTCCCTGCGCTCAATCAGCCGCAGTTCGACCTCATAGTCGGAATTGCTGTTGCGCATTTTCCCTTTTTCCAATGCGTCCAGCCTTGAGGCAATCCGGCGGATGTATTCTCCCCGCTTCTGAGCGGGAACCGATGAGTTCTTGAGTTCAATCCGATAACGGAATGGCTGGCCGGATTCCTCATGAAGGAAATTCAGATAATTCCAGATCTTCAGATCCCTGAGTCTCGAGGCGATCATCTTCTCGTCTCCGGGAATCGGACGCGCACCGGGAATTGGGAACAGACACTCGGTCCAGGTCCGTACCTTCATCAGCTCCTGAAGATTTCCGCCCTTGATATGCACGCCTCCGCGCATGACATGTACAATCCCGCTGTTGATCTGCTTCGCTGTGACATCCGCATGGAGAACATTCGTCCGAAGCAGCAGCTCCGGAGCCGGATTCATTTTGATAAAACGATGATGGCCATGCTTTTCATAGCGTTCTGTCATCTGGCGGAGCCTTGCCAGCTCTGCAAGCAGATGCCTGTTATTGTCCCACAGCGGATTTTCCGCAGTCTCTCCTGCAGCTTCTTCTTCTCTCTCGCTTTCAGACACTTCTGTGCAGAGCTCCGCCCCACTCTGTTCAGATTCTGCCGCCTTCTCTGATGCCTCCAGCACCTCTGACAGCCTGTGAATACGTTCCTCCAGCCGCGGCAGGTATTCTCTGTAATCCAGTCCGCTGACAGCTTTCAGGTAATCTTCCCGCACATACAGGGTTTCTTCCTTCTCCCATGCGCTCATCAGCGCGGGAAGGACAGAATCGTCCTCTGTCATGCCAAGGATCAGGGCTGCGTTCCTGCGTACCTTCGGATCTTCATGCTCCAGCAGAGATACCAGAAGAGAATAGTCTCCTCCCAGCTGCTGCAGAAAGCGCCTGCGCAGTGACTCATCCGATATATTCTGGCGAATCTCGATCAGGTTTCTCCGGACCTCTCTGTCCTTTCCGATCTGCTCTATCAACTGTTCCAGTCTTGCCATCTCCGATTCTTCTCCGCTTTGTATCAATGGTCTCCGTATGCTTCCGCCCGCCGTTTCAGATCCTCCCACAGATCCTGATTGGAGGTCTCAAGTTCAACTTCGGTTTCTTCCTTCATACTGTTCAGGTATTCTCTGAGAACGTCCTGCTCTGTCTCGCCAGATACATCACCATGAAGCAGTTCATCGATCATCTTCCTCTGCGCTTCACGGCATTCTTCACGGTATGTCATGACATCATCCTTGAACTGTTCCCAGTCGTCCGGATGGTCTACAAACCATTTGGGACAGTCTTTGCCGGTGACGTCATAATGCCTGATGATGTCGTCCCGTTCCAGATCATACTTTTCCGTCAGATAAGCGACCAGATGCACATCGGACCAGTAGGTCGCATCGGTAAACTTCCCGGATTCGTCCCGGTGGCAGTTTTCGATGGAAATGGAATAATAATTCGCGCGGTTGGACGCCCATGCAACCTCGCCGTCAGGAACGCACTGGATGATCTCGCCTTCCGTTCCGACCACGTAGTTCGCGCTCATATAGGTATCCTGAAGGTTCTTCAGGCTCTCAAAGTAATCATGGTTCTCCTGGGCAGTCGTTTTCGGATTTCCCAGATAGTGAACCACGATCTTCTTAATCGCATTGATCTTGATACCAGGCCTGGACCAGTCATTGACAGACAGAAGCTGCACATCAATCCCTGGTCTCGGAACAGCCAGACCGTAAGTCACAACGCGGTCTGTCTCGGTTTCATATTCAAACTGGACTTTTTTGTTTACCAGTTCGTCAATCTCCGGGTCCTCCCGCGGCATAAACAGTACGATGCCTCCCAGGATCAGGCAGACTGCTTCGATCACTATCACCCAGAAAATGATCCGGCCGGTACGGCGTTTTCTTTTCTGCTGCAGATACTGCTCATAAGGAGTCAGCTGCCTTGGAACCCATTCCTGATTATTCTCGTTCTCTTTCCTGCTCATGTAATCAATCCTGCTGACAGATTCTGATCGCGACCGGCCTGACGCTCACGCCGGCAAGAAAAAGGGTTGGGACACACGGCGCTGTTCACCTTCCTATGATGAACTTCTGCCGGAAATCCCAAAGGGCTCAGATATCGTCTTCCACCGTATAGTTCGGTGCTTCTTTTGTAATGTGAATATCATGCGGATGGCTCTCCCGCAGAGCCGCGCTGGTAATCTTCGTGAATTTCCCGGTCTTTTTGAGCGTTTCGATATCAGCTGCTCCACAGTAGCCCATGCCGGAACGCAGTCCGCCCATCAGCTGGAAGATCGAGTCTTCAACTGATCCTTTGTAGGCGACACGGCCTTCTACACCTTCGGGGACGAGCTTCTTCGCGTTCGTCTGGAAATACCGGTCCTTGGATCCGTTTTCCATCGCAGCGATGGAGCCCATTCCGCGGTAGACCTTGTACTTTCTTCCCTGGTACAGTTCATAATCTCCGGGCGCCTCATCGCAACCCGCAAACAGGGATCCCATCATGCAGACACTCGCGCCTGCAGCAATCGCCTTGGTGATGTCTCCGGAGTACTTAATGCCTCCGTCCGCGATGATCGGAATACCATACTTATCAGCTGCCTCATAGGCGCTCATGACCGCTGTAATCTGCGGTACGCCGATTCCGGCAACAACTCTTGTCGTACAGATGGAGCCGGGGCCGATTCCTACCTTGACGCAGTCTGCGCCGGCCTTGATCAGGGCTTCCGTGCCTTCCGCCGTTGCGACATTGCCGGCAATTACCTGCAGATCCGGGAACTGTTCCTTGATCATGCCGACCACGCGCAGCACATTTGCCGAATGCCCGTGGGCACTGTCCACGACAACCACATCCACGTGTGCCTTGACAAGCTCCGCCACCCGGTCGGTCACATCCATCGTAACACCTACTCCGGCGCCGACCAGAAGCCGTCCCTTTCCGTCCTTCGCGGAATTCGGATACTTAATGTTTTTCTCAATGTCCTTGATCGTGATCAGACCCTTGAGATGTCCTTCATCGTCCACAATCGGAAGCTTTTCCTTCCTTGCCCGGGCAAGGATCTTCTTTGCTTCCTCCATCGTGATGCCTTCCCGTGCAGTCACAAGATTCTCGGAAGTCATATCCTGATAGATCTTTCTGGACAGATCCTCCTGGAACTTCAGATCCCTGTTGGTTATAATCCCGGCCAGTTTTCCATTCTGATCGATAATCGGAACGCCGCTGATGCGGTATTTATGCATCAGATCTTCTGCTTCCTGCAGGGTGTTGTCAGGACTGAGGGAAAATGGATCCGTAATGACGCCGAACTCGGATCTCTTTACCTTATCGACCTCCTCCGCCTGCTGGGCAATCGACATATTCTTGTGAATAATGCCGATGCCGCCCTGTCTTGCCATGGCGATCGCCATCCGGTGTTCCGTAACCGTATCCATGCCGGCGCTCATGACCGGAATGTTCAGCCGGATGGACTTCGTAAGCTGTGTTGTCAGATCTATCTGATTCGGAACAACCTCTGAATATCCGGGGATCAACAATACATCATCAAAAGTAATTCCTTCACCAACGATCTTTCCCATCAGCATTTTCTCCTTCTTCTATTTCTGCTTGACCTGTTTCACTTTCATGAACACCAACAGCGTTCCTGCCGCGCCCGGCGCGAAGCGCCTTCCTGTGAGCGCATCTGCTTCTTCTGTTATGTACAGACTGCGCAAATGATATCATACAAAGCTATGCAATGCAAAGGGAAGCGCTCTGCAGCGCTTCCGCCATTCGCTTCTTTCTGCCTCAGTCAAAGAAAATCTTCCTCGGCGCAAACCGCCGCATGTCCTGAGCGATCTCCTGTGTCAGTTCCAGGCATACCGCTTCTGCTGCAGCTTCCCCTCCGTATACCAGTGTCCACGTTTTTACCTTCGGATCACCGCTGGTGTAATCCTTTACCTTGATGCCGTTCAGATGAGAGGACAGATGATCACTTCCTGTCGGTGCCATGACCTCGAGATTGTCCTTAGAGTACGAGGCTACCCTCTTTCTCTTCCGCTTTGCCATGATCTTATCAATATCGATGTCGCCGCCGACATACAGATATTCATACTCCAGGTCAAAGTTCGGCAGAACCAGGTAATAGGCAAGGAATCCCAGAATCATGCCCGCAGCCAGTAAAAGTGGCTGGAACAGAAAGACCCCGGCAGCGAGCAATACAGCAATCACGCCAATGATAAGTCCCTTCAGCAAAGTATCCCTGGACGTTTTCCGGCGTTTTACCAGGATTTCTTCATATCCGTCATTCATAACTGCTTTCCTCCCATTTTACTTTATTGTATCCAGCAGAAAACGCAAAAACTGCGCTGCTTCTTCTGTCCGGCGCGAATTCCCAAGAACGGAAAACCACACCTGCCTGCCTTCTTCATAGATGTCGTAGTTCCCGATCACACCGGACGGGTCGATCCGGACAGCATAGATGTGCATGCCTTCTCCGGGTTGTGTATTCAGGTCCGTTTCTTTGGGGCCGGACACCGGACTGGTATTCCCGTCAGGTATTGTCTCTGATTCTGTGTCTTTTCCCTGCCCCTTCTTTGTTCCGGCTGCTTCCGCCTGTTCCGTCCTGTCCTGATCCCGGGACAGGCTCTCTGTCTCAGGAACCTTATCATAATACAGACAGCCCGCTTCTGAAAGCGCCTGGATCTCATCCTCTGTCAGAAGCTTTCCAAGGTCCATCAGCAAACCATTTTCCTGTTCGAACTCTGTGACATAGGACGGGGCCAGAAATACATCCAGCGCGCCGGCGCCGACATAAGAAGTAATCTTGATTGTTGCCGCTACGTCCTGCTGCGACGTCCCGGGCGAATCCGGATTCACCCACACGGAAGCGTCAAACACCATGTTCTGCAGCTTCTTCATACCGCCCCGTGCTTCGATATAGTCGCTCTGAAGTGTCTCAGTATCCGGATCCAGCGAGTCCGTATTCAGGAAGCAGGCATAGAGCAGTGTGGACGTGCGGGCACCCTGAATCATCGTAACGGCCAGATAAATCACAAGTGCTAAAGCAGCTGCCAGCACCAGTACAATTTTATAGTAGTCCCACAGGTACTGGAGTTTCGCCCCCGGCCCCAGTCTGCTGATCTTCTCCCATTCTTCCCGGCGCGCACGGATACGGTCCTGCCTCCACAGTTCTTTCTGCTGTTTCTTTTCTTCTTCGGTCATATCCGGACTGCTCCCCTTCTCAGGCTGCCCCACTTCGCACTCATGCCGGAGCGCGCAAGCTTCTACGCTCCGCTTCGGGTCTTCCTGCCGGCTCGGTCGGTGCTGAGCGGCGCTGTCATCATTATATAACAAAGTGGTCTGGTTTTCACCAGACCACCTCGTATTCTTCACATTATTTCATCAAATGATGTTGGGGTCAAAAGTACCTTTTGCCCCCAACTATGATGTACGGATCG
>CAMIVF010000148.1 GCA_946401715.1 uncultured Clostridia bacterium
TCCGCATGATGGTGTTCCTGCCGTGCATCGCGCCGATGGTCGCCTCGGCAGTGGTTTGGTTAAGGTCTCTGTACGAGCCGCGCGGCGGTTTGTTTAACGCGCTTCTGAGGGCATTTGGATTAGAGGGCATCTCCTGGGTGGGGGATGCCCGCTATCTGATGGTCTCAGTGATTATTTTTACGCTGTGGGCGGATATCGGCTACAACGTGATCCTGTTTTCGGCCGGGATCGACGGCATCCCGGGCAATCTGTACGAATCAGCCAAGCTGGACGGTGCCGGGAGATGGCAGTTGTTCCGGTCGGTCACACTTCCGCTTCTGGGCAGGACGACCACATTCATTCTTCTGATGACGCTGACGTCCTATTTCCAGATGTTCGCGCAGTTCCAGATCTTCGCTCCAAAGGAAGGACCGCAGCAGTCCGGACTGGTCATGACCGGATACATCTACAAGCAGGCCTTTGTCAATAAGGAAATGGGGTACGCGGCTGCGATCTCCATGGCGCTGTTTGCCGTGATTCTTGTCGTTTCCGCTGTTCAGCAGCGGATCAGCAGGGTGGACTGGGAGTATTGATATGACAGTGCATACAAAGAAAAGATTTTATCAAAAAGAGGGCTTCCGGATCAGGCTGATCCTGTTTCTTGCGATGTTCCTGGTTTCGCTGATCATTGTGACCCCGTATGTCTGGATGCTTTCCAATTCATTCAAATCCACCAGGGAGACCTTGGTGGATGCATCGCATCTGCTGCCGCAGGATCCGACTGTTGACGGATACCGCAAGGTGCTGTTTGATTCTCCGTTCTTCTACTGGCTGCGCAATTCGCTGATCATCACGGTGTCGGATACGGTGATCATTCTCTTTACGAGCACGATTCTCGGTTACCTGTTCTCCCGGTTTGAATTCCGCGGCAAACGATTCCTGTTTATGATGCTGCTGTTTACGATGATGGTGCCGGCGCAGGTCACGATGATCACAAAGTTTATTCTGATCGACCGGATCGGGCTGTATGACAATCTGCTGGCACTGATCATCCCTGCGATTGTCAGTGCGTTTGGCGTGTATCTGTGCAGGCAGTACTGCGATGAGATCCCGAGAGAGCTTCTGGAGAGCGCCAGGATCGACGGCGCAGGGCATTTTCAGGTCTACATTCACATCGTACTTCCCCAGATCCGTCCGGCGATCGGGTCGCTGGCTATCTTTACCTTCCTGGAGATCTGGAATGACTACCTGAATCCGCTGCTCTACCTGTCTTCCACGAATAAGCAGACGCTTCCTTTGGCGCTGTCCTTCTTCTCGTCGCAGCATCAGACGGATCTGTCGGCGACTATGGCAGCCTCCGCGCTGATCATGATACCGGCGTCCATTGTATTCATTATTTTCCAGAAGCAGTTCATCAAGGGAATTGCGATGACCGGAATGAAGGGCTGAGCGTTATCATTCACTGGCCCGTCGCTCAGCCGCCGGCGAAGAGCGACGGGCCGGCGAATTGCAGCGGTTGGGCAGAGTATATGAGGAGAGAATCATGAGGAGAGTGGTGAAAATGAGCGCAGCTTTGATTGCATCGGTGCTGGTGTCGGCGTCCTGCGCGGCTGGTGCAGTTCCGGAGGGACTTGTGCTGCAGGAACTGGATTACACGGAGGATCCTGTTGACGTCCCGAACCCGGACCGAGGTTTCTACCGCGCCAATGACGGCATGGTTGTTCCTGTTGCGGGAGAGGGAGAGGAAGGAACACAGATGGAAGTCGGCGCAGAGCCGGTCACGGTCGGCGGCGCTGAAGTGACCACGCGTGTGAGCCATGTGTATTTTGACCTGCGCAATTTCTCGGACAATGCCATCACCGGATGGGGAACCCCTTACGATGAGGACTACTTTGCGCCGGAGGACGTGTCAATCCGCTCCCGCGAGGGCGATGAGGCGCCGTATGACTACGATACCCATCTGGATTACTGGCTGGAAAATGAATTACCCAACTGGCCGCGCGGCACTTCGCAGCCTCTGACGGAGGATGCGCTCGCCTATATCCGGGACAAGCTGGAGCAGGTCAGGGAAGGAGAGGGCGTCACCATGGTCCGGTTCAATTATGACGGTCCAGGATTCAGCTGGGTGAGCGCGGAGCATCCCGACGACGGGTATGTCGACCAGAAGATCACTGACGTGGAGCCTGACAAAGAAGTGGTCCTGGAACATATCTCCCAGATCGCGCCGATCCTGCAGGAGTACGAGGACGTGCTGATGGGCGTGGACGGCGGCTTCTTCGGTCCCTGGGGTGAAATGCACTCCAGTACGTTCGGTACGAGCCCGGAGGCATATACATGGCTGCTGAACGCGCTGCTGGAAGCAGTGCCTCAGTCCAGGTCCATCACGGTGCATGCGGGCGCATTTCTGTCCTGGTACAATGCAACTTACGGAACAGACTATACGTTCGGGACGATTGACCAGATCCCCGAGCCAAAGGAGGGAAGCCCGGAGGCAAGGTTCGGATTCTTCGATGACAGCTATGCCTACGGCGAGGACGAGGGAGAAAACTTCCCTGATGACTGGGGATCCCTGTCGGAGGGCCTCTGGTGGCCGGGCGGAACGCTCGGCGACGAAGAGGAGTTCGACCGCGGGAAGCTGATGACCTGGATCCGCAGGCAGAATAATCTGTTCGGGGGAGAGGCACAGGGAGACGAGACGCTGTGGAACACCTATCCCTACGTGGCATGGGAGGCTTCCTACGCGCAGACCGTGTACCTGAACGCAGATTATGAAGACCAGGTCCACGATCGCTGGGGTGAGTTCCTCTATACGAAGGAAAACATGGAGCAGGAGATGACCAATGCCTATGCCGCGCCTTATACCGTAAAGCAGGCCATCTTCGATCCGGTCTATGACCAGAAGACAGGCGCCGAGTATTTCCGCGACCGGCTTGGCTACAGGCTGGTGCTGCGGGAGGCGTATGCAAGCGCACAGGTCGGGGAAGGGGAAGAACTTTCCTTCCGGGGCAAGATCCAGAATGTCGGGTTCGGCAATATCGTAAACCGCAAAGCGGTGACGGTGCTTCTGAAGGGTGAGGACGGAAGCGTCTGGTCTGCCCCGGCATCGATCGATGTCCGGGAGTGGAAGCCGGATCCGGACAGCCGCGCCGATCATACCCAGGCATGGCGGGACCTCTCATTCGATCTTCCACTTGCTGAATTCGGAAACGTACCGCCCGGGAATTATCAGGTATACCTGAAGATCTGTGATCCAAAAGAGAAGAGCGCAAATAAACGGTGTATCCGTTTCGCGAATAAAGGGACAGACATCTGGGATGCGGAACTAGGCGCAAACATGATTGCGAAGACAGTCGTGACGGCCCGCGAAATGTGATTCCTGCAAAACGATGCAGTTCACTGTCCCGCCACTCAGCCGCCGGCGAAGAGCCCCCGCGAGACACCATGAGCAGCGGAGCAGTGAATTGCAGCTGCAACACAGAAGGCATCCCGCAAACATCGCCTGCTCCTGCCTGCGATGCTGCCTGGATGCCTTTCGTTCTTACGGATCCGCCGATGGCGGAATTGATACCAGCCTGGATATCAATTCCGTACATCGATCGTGATTACGGCTCAACGATGTTGAAATATGGATTCTGCTCAGCTGCAAGATTGCCTTCCATCAGCTGATCCAGCAGCGTGGTATCACCTTCCTGGACCACTTCCGCATCGATGAGTTCCCTGTTGTTCTGCGCGATGCCGAACAGGCCTTTCCGGGTGGTTGTCCATGTCGCGTCCGCTTTCTCATGAAGCGATCCCTGCTCATACAGAACCACGCCGTTCTTTACAACGAGGACATAGGATGCTTCCGGCAGCACGATATTCGCCGTAAAAGTCAGACCCTCTATCTTCTTACTGTCCGTATAGATTCCAAGGTACTGCAGGATCATTTCCGGCGTCATATGCTGTTTAATGCCGCCTTCCTCAGAGCTGGAAGACCTGGTGGCATCATCTGTATTGGTTCCGAACCGAAGCTCCTGGGCAGCACACAGGTAAGCGTTTCTCCAGGTACCGCTCTCCGCCTGGTAGCCGAGCTGTTCCAGAGCGTCTGCGCACAGGTAACGGGCATCCTGATTCTCCGGATCCGCGAAGACCAGCATGTTGGTCAGCTCTGCAACCCACTGATACTCGCCGTTGTCGTAATCTTCCTTCGCTTTGAGGAGTACCGCATCCACATCGCCAAGATATTCCACAAACTTCTTTGCACGCTCTGTCGGTTCCATTTCGCCCAGATGGATCGGATTGGCGTCATACCAGCCCATATACTTCTGATAAACCGCTTTGGAGTTATGGGCTACCGTGCCGTAATACTGCCTGGTATACCAGTTCTTCTTCAGGTCCTCGGGCAGCTCGATCATGTTTGCAATCTCGGTGCTGGTATATCCCTCGTTCAGATAGAGAAGCGTCTGGTCATTGATGTACTTGTATGCAGCCGCGGTATTCACAATATATTCGACGATGTTTTCATTTTCCCAGTGCGGCCAGTTATGGGACTGGAATACCACTTCCACATCATTTCCGTACAGCTTCAGTGTCTCCATCAGGAAATTCGCCCACGCCTGTCCATCGCGGACTTCGGCGCCTCTGAGCGTGTAGAGATTATGGAGCGTTCCGGTACAGTTCTCTGCCATCCAGAGCGCCTTTTTCTGCGGGAACCATGTGTTCATCTCAGCAGGCGCTTCCGTTCCCGGTGTAAGCTGGAATTCCATGATCACGCCGTCAATGACCAATGTCTGGCCGGTTTCGGAAATAATCGTATTCGGGGAAATATAGGACGTTGTTCCGTGAGACTGGCCCATGCCAATTCCGATGCAGAGCGAACCCTTCTCTCCGCCTTCCAGAAGGGTTCCATACTGGAAACTGGCTCTGCGGCCCATCGCATTTCCTGCATAAACATTCTCACTCACCGCATGCTCTACAAATCCCTCCGGCGCGACGATCAGAATCTCCTCATCTGCCACCTGCTGTTCGGAGACAATTCCAAGCACTCCGCCAAAGTGGTCCACATGGGAATGGGAATACATGATGGCCTTCACAGGATAATCTCCCAGATTCTCTTTCACCAGCTCAAAGGCAGCCTGCGCACACTCAACAGTCATCAGAGGATCGTATATAATCCATCCGGTCTCGCCTTTGATAAATGTAATGTTGGACATGTCATATCCTCTGACCTGATAGATTCCGTCCATCACCTCAAACAGGCCATAGATATGATTGAGCTGTGTATTTCTCCACAGACTGGGATTCGCGCTGGCCGGAGCATCTTCCTCTACAAATGCATACGCGTCCTGGCTCCACGCCACTTTTCCTGTTTCCGTCGTGATGACCAGTGATTCCGGCGCAGCGATCAGCCCGCGTTCGGCATTCTCAAGCTCGCGTTCGTCTTCAAAGTCAAGCAGCGCATGTACCTGCTCGTTCGCTTCGGCCGTAAACTGTGTCGCCTCTTTCGATTCACTGTTCAGTCCAAGCGCAGATTCGCTCTCCGCTGCCGGACAGATTCCTGCAAGTAAAAGGACTGCAGCCAGTGTCAATGAACCTGATTTACATAGTCTTTTCATTCGTCTCTTCTTTTTTGTTTGTTTCCGGTATCTCCAAACCACTCTGTGCCATTCTGTCAGTCCAATCAGCCGGCTATATCTTCTTTATACAGAAAAATGAGACATCAGTCTACCGGAAAATATGCGCGGCAGCAGTTCATTGCCCCGCCGCTCCGGCGTCGGCGCAATGAACTGCTGCCGCCGGCTTCGGTTTGTCATGAAAAAACAGGAGGGATCGGATTGACACTTGTTTAGAACAGTGCTATATTGCAGTTATGAGTTAGTTCTATGGGTTAACTAATTGGGCGTGACAGTGCCGGGCAACCTGTAATCGTTCTGGCAATGGAATCGTTTTGGCAGATCAATATGGGGTCCGATATGCATCCTTATGCGGAACTGGAAAGACAAGATGATTTAAAGGATGAGATCAGGGAAGTGGTCTCATCCTTTGGCCTTTCAGGGTATGACTGCGTCCGGAGATACGGAAACGGCCATATCAATGATACCTATCTGCTGGAAGACACGGAGCGTGGACATGGGACGAAAGGACAGGTTCCACGCTATATCCTGCAGCGGATCAACCGCAGCGTCTTTATTCATCCGGAAGAGGTGGCGGAGAATGTCTGGAAGATCACGCAGTATC
>CAMIVF010000149.1 GCA_946401715.1 uncultured Clostridia bacterium
CGAAGATCAATCAAATCATCAAAGACATGGAGGCACTCTACAGGAAGGAAGGTTTCCATCTTCCCCCGTTTGCGGACTGGACGCCCCAGGACTGGGAGAATAAGGGACATGAGTTTGACGAGATCCGTGACAACATGCTCGGATGGGATGTCACGGACGGAGGACTCGGCAGATTCGACGAAGAGGGGATGGCGCTGTTCACCATCCGCAACGGGAATCAGCAGCAAAGTGATAAATATCCCAAGCAGTATGCGGAAAAGCTGATCATGATGTATCCGGGACAGAAGTTCCCGATGCACTACCATGTCTTTAAGACAGAGGACATTATCAACAGAGGAAGCAGTACACTTGGCATCCGTGTGTATCAAGGTACCCCGGACAGGAAGCTTCTGGATACGGACGTGACCGTCAGCTGTGACGGCTGCCGTTTCACTGTTTCAGCCGGTGCTGTGATTGAACTTGGTCCGGGAGAGAGCATTACGATCCCCCCGTATCTGTTCCATCGCTTTGAGATGCCGGAAGAGGGCGGCATGGTTCTGATCGGGGAAGTATCCCGCTGCAATGATGACAACACGGACAACTATTTCTATGATGAGATCGGGCGTTTTCCGGAGATAGAGGAGGACGAGGAACCTTATCGTCTGCTCTGCACGGAATACCCTGACGCGGATTAAGATATGAAGCACATTCTTCTGATCGCAACAGGAGGCACAATTGCCTCCCGGTATACCAGTACGGGACTCTCTCCGCAGATCTCTGCAGGGGATCTGCTGTCCTTTGTCCCGGAAGCAAAGCAGATCTGCCGGATCGATGTGACAGAACCATTCAGTCTGGACAGCACCAACATCTCCTGGAAGCACTGGCTCAGGCTCTCTGATCTGATCCGTCAGCACTATGAAGCCTATGACGGGTTTGTTCTGTGTCACGGAACAGACACGATGGCCTACACAGCTGCGGCGCTTTCCTACCTGATCCGGTCCAGCCGGAAACCGATCGTTGTCACAGGGGCGCAGAAGCCGATTGACCTGCCGGACACTGACGCAAGGACGAATCTTCTGGACAGCATCAGGTTTGCGGCAGATGACAGAGCGCATGACGTATGCATTGTGTTCGGCGGAGCTGTCATAGCGGGCACCCGGGCAAAGAAGGAACGGACGAAAAGCTATAACGCATTTTCCAGTATCAATTATCCGCCGATCGCCGTGATTCAGGACAGAAGAATCATCTTCTATATCGATGACAAGGAGAAGGTTTCCGGAGATGCGGTTTTCTCGGACCGGCTGGGAGAAAAGGTTTTCCTGTACCGGCTGATCCCGGGCTGTGACGGAACGATTCCGGATGTGCTCATGGACCGGTACGACGCCATGATCATCGAATCCTTCGGTGTCGGGGGCATTCCGGATTACGGGGATGGGAGTCTGAAGGCTGCCATCCATAACTGGATCACTGCAGGGAAGATCGTCGTCATGGCTACGCAGGTTCCGAACGAAGGCAGTGACATGTCGGTCTATGAAGTCGGGCACGCTGTGAAAAATATCTATGACATACCGGAATCCTATGATATGACGCTGGAAGCGGTTATTGCCAAAACCATGTGGATCCTCGGAAAGACAAAGGACAGAAAAGAGTTCCGGCAGATGTTCTACACGGCAGTGAACCATGATCTGCTTTTTTTGTGAAGGAGAACGGAATGAGAAATTTTGCAATTCTTGGCGCAGGCGGGATCGCGGACGTCATGGCACAGACGCTGGCCGGTATGAAGGAAGAGGTCCATGCATATGCGGTGGCTTCCCGCAGCTTTGAGAAGGCTGAGCGGTTTGCCCGGGAACATGGCTTTGAGAAAGCCTATGGCAGTTATGAGGAGATGCTTGCGGACCCGAAGGTGGATCTTGTATACATAGCGGTTCCGCATTCCCATCATTATCAATGGACGATTGCTTCCCTGCATGCAGGGAAGCATGTCCTGTGTGAGAAGGCCTTTGCAGTCAATGAGAAGCAGGCAAGGGAGATGATCGGCCTTGCCCGGAGCAAGGGCCTGCTTCTGACGGAGGCAATCTGGACAAGGTACCAGCCTGCGCGCAGAATCATCGATGACCTGATTGCCGAAGGCGTGATCGGCAGGCCGGAGGTGGTAACGGCGAATCTGGATTATTTCATCACGCATCAGGAACGTTCGGTGGAACCTTCCCTGGCCGGAGGCGCTCTGCTGGACGTGGGTGTATACACGCTGAACTTTGCTTCGATGGTCATGGGGAATCAGATCCGCAGGATGACTGCGAGCTGTGTCATGTATGAGTCCGGCGTCGACGCGAAGGATAATATCTTCATTGAGTATGAGAATGGCGGCATGGCGTCCCTGTATGCTTCCATGACAGACCAGTCGAACAGAACCGGTTGCATCAGCGGACCGAAGGGATACATCGAGGTCAGCAATATCAACAATCCGCAGGAGATCCGGGTCTGCGAGCAGGATGGTTATGGCAGCAGGCTGCTTCGCACGATTCCCGTTCCGAAGCAGATCAACGGATATGAGTATGAGGTGCGCTCCGCACTCGCGGCCATCGAGGCAGGACAGGTCGAGTGCCCTGAGATGCCGCATGCTCAGACGCTTGAGATCATGCGGCAGATGGATGAGTGCAGAAGGCAGCTTGGCCTGGTGTTTCCCTGTGAAGACAGGAAAGACATAACCGGTGAATCATAAACAGAAAGGAAAGGCTTTATATGGATGTGATGGAGCAGAAGACAGTGGAGTTGATCGACAGTGAAGAAAAGCTGTCCGCGAAGTTGGCAGCCATGAAAGAGGCGCAGAGGAAATTTGCGCTCTATACGCAGGAGCAGGTAGATGCCATCTTCAGGGCGGCGGCGATAGCTGCGGATAAGGCGCGTATCCCTCTTGCGAAGATGGCGGTGGAAGAGACCGGCATGGGTGTCGTGGAGGATAAGGTGATCAAGAATCACTATGCCGCCGAGTACATCTACAACGCTTACAAGAACACGAAAACCTGCGGCGTGATTGAAGAAGATCCCGTTTATGGGATCAGGAAGATCGCAGAGCCGATCGGCGTGATCGCGGCGGTCATTCCGACGACAAATCCGACCTCTACGGTCATCTTCAAGGCGCTGATTGCCCTGAAGACGAGAAATGCGATTATCTTCAGCCCGCATCCGAGAGCGAAGCACTGTACGGTTGAAGCGGCTAAGCTGATGCTGGAGGCGGCGGTGAAAGCCGGAGCGCCGGAAGAGATCATCGGCTGGATCGATGTGCCGTCTCTTGCGCTCACGAACCTCGTGATGAAGGAATCGGATATTATTCTCGCCACCGGCGGTCCCGGCATGGTGCAGGCAGCCTATTCTTCCGGCAAGCCGGCCCTCGGAGTCGGCGCGGGGAATACCCCGGCCATCATCGACGATACAGCGGATGTGAAGCTGGCCGTCAGCTCGATCATTCATTCGAAAACCTTTGACAATGGCATGATCTGTGCTTCCGAGCAGTCTGTGACGGTTCTCGACAGTGTCTATGACGCGGTTAAGGCGGAGTTCGAATACCGTGGCTGCTATTTCCTGAATGAAAAAGAGATCAGAAAGGTCCGGAAAACGATCCTGATCAACGGCTCGGTGAATGCGAAGATCGTCGGGCAGACCGCATACACCATCGCAAAGATGGCAAAGGTTGAGGTTCCCGAGGACACGAAGATCCTGATCGGCGAGGTGGAATCCGTCGATATCAGTGAGGAATTCGCCCACGAGAAGCTGTCACCGGTGCTCGCCATGTACAGGGCAAAGGATTTTGATGAAGCGATCTCGAAGGCGGAGCGCCTGGTAGCCGACGGCGGCTACGGGCATACAGCCTCTCTTTTTATCGATACCAGTGAAAAGGAGAAGATGGCAAAGCATGCGGCAGCCATGAAGACCTGCCGTATCGTGATCAATACACCTTCGTCCCACGGCGGAATCGGCGACCTGTATAATTTCCGCCTGCCGCCGTCCCTGACGCTGGGCTGCGGAAGCTGGGGAGGAAATTCTGTCTCTGAAAATGTGGGAGTGAAGCATCTGATCAATATCAAGACAGTGGCCGAAAGGAGAGAAAACATGCTGTGGCTGAGAACACCGGAGAAGGTCTATTTCAAGAAAGGCTGCACGCCGGTTGCGCTGGACGAGCTGGGAAGCGTGATGGGAAAGAAGCGGGCTTTCATCGTGACGGACTCTTTCCTGTACAAAAACGGATATACAAAGCCGATCGAAGCCAAGCTGGACCAGATGGGTATTGTACACAGTGTGTTCTCTGACGTGGAGCCGGATCCTTCCCTTGCGTCTGCCCGCGCCGGCGCCAAAGCCATGACCGCGTTTGAACCTGATGTGATCATCGCGCTCGGCGGAGGCAGCGCCATGGACGCCGGAAAGATCATGTGGGTTCTGTACGAGAATCCGGACGCGCCGTTTGACGATATGGCGATGGATTTCATGGACATCCGGAAGCGGATCTACGAATATCCGAAGATGGGCAGAAAGGCTTACTTTGTGGCGATTCCCACTTCCTCCGGCACCGGATCCGAAGTGACGCCTTTCGCGATCATTACGGATAAGGAGACCGGCATCAAGTGGCCGCTCGCGGATTATGAGCTTATGCCGAACATGGCAATTGTCGATACAGACAACATGATGAGCGCACCGAAGAGCCTGACCTGCGCGTCGGGCATCGACGTTATGACCCACGCGATCGAGTCCTATGTTTCCGTCATGGCCTCTGATTTTACAGAGCCTCTGTCGCTCAAAGCGATCAAGCTGGTATTCGACTACCTGCCCCGCGCCTACAAGGACGGCAATGACGTCGAGGCACGTGACCACATGGCGAACGCATCCTGCATCGCCGGCATGGCATTTGCGAACGCATTCCTGGGTCTGAATCACTCCATGGCGCATAAACTCGGTGCGTATCACCACCTGCCCCATGGCATCGCGAACGCAGTCATCCTGACCGACGTCATGCGCTACAACAGCAGCGAAGCACCGGTCAAGATGGGCACATTTTCCCAGTATCCCTATCCGAACGCGCTTGCAAGATATGCGGAGATTGGCCGTTATGTAGGGCTCAAAGGAAAAGACGACCGGGAAGTGTTTGAGAAGCTGATCGATAAACTGGAAGAGCTGATGAGGGAGATCGACATCAAGCCGTCGATCCGGGCATACGGGATCCGGGAGGAGGACTTCCTCGCCACCCTCGATGAGATGACGGAAAATGCATTCAATGATCAGTGTACCGGCGCGAATCCGCGGTATCCCCTTATGAGTGAGATCAAAGAACTGTACCTGCAGTGCTATTACAAAAACGCGGAAGCGTCTGAAGCGAAGGCATAAGGCGGAAAGGGGGAAAGGAAGATGGCCAATCAGCAGATTCTGGCAGAGAAATCATATAAGACTGTATACCGGGAAGGAAATACCGTTGTAAAAGAGTTTACGGCTTCTCATCCTAAGTCAAATGTATTCAATGAAGCATACATTCATTCGGTGGCAGAGGAAGCCGGCGTTCCGGTGCCTGCGATCCTCGGGGTGGAGCCCAAAGACGGAGGCTGGGCGATCCGGATGGAATATATAAACGGAAAAACCATAGAGGAGCTGATCCGGGAGCACCCGGAACAGAAAGAGGCGCTTCTGGACCGGTTTGTCGAAATTCAGACCGAAGTGGAAAGCCGCCGGACACCGAAGCTTCGGAATACACGGTATAAGATGGAGGAAGTGATCAACGGGATGTCCGAAATCGATGCAAGTACCCGTTATGAGCTTCTGCAGAGAATCCACGGGATGAGGCGGCATACAAAGCTGTGTCACGGGGATTTTGTACCATCCAATGTTGTCATCAGGGAAGACAATTCCTGGTGCATCCTTGACTGGGCACACGCAACGAGCGGAAACGCCGGGGCGGACGCGGCAATCACCTATATGAAGCTGACGCTGGAAGATCCGGAGATTGCTGAGATCTATCTGAGAAAGTACAGTCATACAGCAGATATGCCGATTCAGTACATCCAGAAATGGATGCCGATTGTCGCTGCGGCGCAGCTTTCAAAGCATATTGAAAGCGAGAGGGAACTGCTGGAGCAGTGGATCAGTGTCGCAGAGTATATGTAAGG
>CAMIVF010000150.1 GCA_946401715.1 uncultured Clostridia bacterium
CTCATACCAGGATACCGGAAGCGCCGGGTTCTCCTTTTTCGCTGCGTCATACATGCAGCGGGACAACGGTCCGATCGTGACAAGTTTGTCCACGCACGAGGCAGCGTATGTGCCTACCTTCTCATGCAGAAGCTTCTCCTCTTCTCCGAGTTCTCCCATGTCCCCCAGGACGGCGCATCGATTCCCCTCAGCGCCTGACAAGACCAGGAGGGAAGACTTCATGGAGACAGGATTCGCATTGTAGCAGTCATCGATCACAGTACGCGCCCCTGCTTTCCGGATCCGGAACCGGCCGGAAATTGTCTGTGCGGATTCGATTCCTTCCCTGATCTCATCAAGGCTCATACCAAAGCTCAGTCCAACCGCAGCGGCAGCCGCGGCATTGGAGCAATTGTGGATGCCGGGAACCGGAACCTTCACCTTCAGTTCTCCGGCCGGGGTTAAGATCGTGCACGCAGACCCTTCAAATCCCAGAGGCCGGACGCAGGAAGCGGTCACGCACTCTGCCTGGGGCAGATCCGCCGGATAGTCGATCACCGGTCCGGCTGAAAGATCCGAAACACCGTCCACGCTGCTGGCTACACCGAAGAATACGGGCGCTGCATTTCCGACCCTGTCCACCTTCCGCAGAAGATCATCATTGCCATTCAGAAAAACTCTGGAGTCTTCCTTCATGTAGTCAAAGACTTCTGTCTTGGCACGGAAGACACCCTCACGGTCTTTCAGAAATTCCAGATGGCAGGTGCCGATGTTCGTGATGACCATCCGCTCCGGCCGCGCGATCGAGGCGAGCGTGGTCATGTCCCCGAAATGACTGACCCCCATCTCCAGAACGCAGACCTCGTCCTCCGGTTCAAGGCTGAACACCGTCAGCGGAAGGCCAAGCTCGTTGTTGAAATTCCCCTCCGTCTTTCTTGTGCGGAACTTAACCGACAGAACAGAGGCGATCATCTCCTTGGTTGAGGTCTTTCCGACAGAGCCGGTGATCCCGACCACCGGAATCTGAAGGATCTCAAGGTACAGCGCAGCAACCCGGCCAAGCGCGGCGATGGTATTCTCCACCCTGATCCAGGCCCTGCCTTCCCCGGCTGCAGCCGCATCCCGGCCGAACACATCCGCCCGCTCAAGCGGCCGCTCTGTAAACACACATACCGCTCCCTGCCCGAACACGGCGGAAATGAAATCATGGCCATCCACCCTGGCACCCGCGATCGCGCCGAACAGACTGCCCTTCCCGGCTTTGCGGCTGTCCGTCACGATAGAATCGACCTCCGTGTCCAGCGCCTGCTCAAAAGCAGCCCGCTCTTTTTCGGAGGCCTGCGGCAGCTGCTCCCTGTCCAGGGAAAGGCAGCTTCCGTCTTCCGTCAGAAAGGACAGGTGGAACGTCCCGCCTGCCGCTTTCTCGATCATCCTAAGAGTCAGTCCTCTCATTCTCTTCTCCTGTTTCTCCTGCTTTTCATTTGCGTTCCGGGAGCCGGATGACACACCTGGCTGCACCGAAATCCGGGATCAGGCTTTTGCCGCATCCCCTTCTCTTTTCAGCGACACTTCGATCAGCTTCTCACACAGCGAAGGAAAATCGATGCCGATCGCCGCTGCTTCCTGGGGGAGCAGGCTGGTCGGCGTCATACCCGGAAGCGTATTGGCCTCCAGGCAGTAAACATTCTCCTCTTCATCCATCATCAGGTCAATTCTGCCGTAGCTGGTCAGCCTGAGCGCATGGTAGGCACCAAGGGCTGCTTTCTGGATCTTATCCGACAGCTCCTTGGAGATATCCGCCGGACAGGTTTCCACCGTGGATCCTGCCTTATACTTGTTCGTGTAATCATAGAAGCCGTGAAGCGGCGCAATCTCGATCACCGGATACGCCTCTCCGTCCACGATGCCGCAGGAGAACTCCCTGCCGCTGACATACTGTTCCACGATCAGCACGTCTTCATAGGAGAACGCCTCCTCGACCGCTTCCCGGTACGCCTTATCCGACCGCGCGATGCTGACGCCCACGCTTGATCCGCCGCAGGCCGGCTTCACCACACACGGAATCCCCACACCATTCTCGGAGGTGTGTCTGACCTTATCCCCCTTACGCAGCACGATGCCATGCGGCGTCGGCACTTTGTTTTCCCGAAACAGCTGCTTGGCCATATCCTTGTCCATGGCCAGTGCGCTTCCCAGATAGCTGCTGCCGGTATACGGAATGCCCATCAGTTCAAACGTGGCCTGGATCTTTCCGTCCTCCCCGTTGGATCCATGCAGCGCCATGAACACGGTGTCCGCCTCCAGACACAGCGCAATCACATTCGGACCGAAGAAGGACCTGCGTGTCTTCATCTTATTGAGCTTGCTGTCAAAGGAACGGATATACGCCGCAGCCTCATCCACGTCATATTCCTTCGGAAATGCATGCTTCAGATCCTCTCCGACCCGGCTGTCGCCGCAGTATACGTCGACCAGGATTGCCTGGTGCCCCTTGCTTCGAAGCGCCTTGCACACCTGTGTTCCCGATACGATGGAAATCTCCCTCTCTGTGCTGATCCCACCCGCCAGTACTACGATTTTCATGCTGTTCTCCCCTTTCAAAGTGCATTCAAGATTTTCATACATCAGCTGACACGATCCTGCTCTTTGTTCTGCAGGATCGAATGATGATAAAGTCGTCAAAAGCCGATTCAGGATTCATCCAAAGATTATACACTTCCCCACTGGGACGACAGGACCATGCAGGACTTAGGCCCGAGGGTCACTGTCAGTTCTCCGCGGTTCACCCGGTATACTTTTCTTTTGACCGAAAAGGTTTTTTCATCCGTGTGGAAGATCCGCGTCAGCGTCGAATCCGTGCTCACACCGGCTGTCCAGACCGGAACCGTAACGGTTTTTTCCTCCGATCCGATATGGAACAGACATATCATCTGTTCCTGCTCGTCGAATCTCGCATAGGCCAGGTACTGATGCCCGCCGCCGAGAAACCTGATGGATCCTGTCCTCAGAACCGGGTGCTCTTTGTGCATCGCGATCGCGCTCTTATGGAAAGCGAGCATCCGCCGGTCCTCTTTTCCCCACGGATAGGTTCTCCGGTTGTCAGGATCAGTAAACCCTGTCAGGCCGGCTTCGTCGCCATAGTACAGGGTAGGCGCACCCGGCCAGGTCATCTGCATAACGACCGCTTCCCGCATGACAGCCGGATCCGTTCCCTCGGACGCCGCGTCATAATCATAATCCTCTGCCCGTCCCGTCCGGTGGTTTGTCCGGGTGAGGAACCGTGAATGATCATGATTGGAAAGCTGGTTCATAGCGCACAGAAGTGAAGACTCCATGAGAGCACACATATGATAGCGCATGGATCCGAAGAAGACATCCGCATTCCCAAGCTGTTCTTCCTGATACTCGAAGGAATGCTTTTCCATCCCGGTAAAAAACCAGGTCACCGGTTCCATAAACGCGTCATAGTTCATGACCGTGTCCCATTCATCGCCCTGCAGCCAGAGCCTGGCGTCGCCGTAATGCTCCGCTACAATCAGAGCGTCCGGGTTTGCTTTCTTGACCTCATGGCGAAATGCTCTCCAGAACCTGTGATTGAACTCCGCACTCCTGCCCAGATCCGCGGCCACATCGAGGCGCCAGCCGTCCGCACAGTAAGGCGGAGATACCCATTTCCTGGCGATCGACAGAATATAGCCGGTCAGCTCATCCGATCCTTCATAATTCAGCTTCGGCAGCGTCTTGTGCCCCCACCAGCCCTGATAGGAATCATTGTCCGGCCAGGAATCGGCATCCTGATCCTCAAACAGGAAAAAGTCTTTGTAAGGAGACCGGGCGCTGACATACGCACCCTCCTGATAGTCCTCCTGGCTGCTGTAGATCTTCTCGCGGTCCAGCCACTTGTTGAAGGATCCGCAATGGTTGAAAACACCGTCCAGAATCACCCGGATCCCCCGGCTGTGTGCCTCCTTCACCAGTTCGATGAAAAGCCGGTCAGAGGCTTCCAGATTCTCCTTCCGCGTCACTCTGCAGATATAACGGGAAGACTTTCCGGACTCGTCTTCCTCTGGTGAGAGCACCTCTCCTTCGTCCACCGCAAGACATCCGAGATGCGGGTCGATATGATCATAGTCCTGCGTGTCATATTTATGATTCGATGGAGAGACGAACAATGGATTGAAATAGATGACTTCGATCCCAAGCTCTTTGAGATAGTCCAGTTTCTTCCTGACGCCTTCCAGATCCCCGCCATAGAAGTTTCCGACATCCATCGCAGCAGGTCTCTGATTCCAGTCTTTGATATGATGTACATGCTTCCCGATGTAGGCATATTCATCATCGAGCACATCGTTCTTTTCATCTCCCCGGCAGAAACGGTCCGTATAGATCTGGTACATGACCGCTCCCTTTGCCCAGTCCGGCGTTGAGAAGCCCGGACAGATCCGGAATCTTGATCCGCTGTCCGTATGTTCACAGACGCCCCGCTTGTCCAGAATCACACGCATCGGGCCGCTGATAACCTCAAAACAGTAGCTCAGGCTCTGACGTCCCATACGCACCTTCGTCACGTAATAATCGAACAGGCCTGCTGTCCTTTCGTATTCCATGCGCTCACGGATATGGTCACTCAGAATCCACACCTCGTCCACATTGGCCCTGGCAGTGCGCACACGGATCGTCACCGTATCCCCCACAGCGGGTTCAAACGGTTCCACATAGGACGGGCTCTCATCAGAGAACAATGCGTCAAGGTTCAGCGTAGGAAGCATCTCCATGACATATCTGGCTGTGAGAGCTGCCTGACTGAATGTTTTTCTGTACATCTGCCTGTGCCTTCCTGTCTTATATGATCAGATCCAAGTGGTACCCTTCATGGCCCGGCGGCTTAGCGGCGGGGTCGTGCATCGTAACAAGTCTGTGTTGAGTGAGAAGAGGAACAGCACTCACGCGCTGTTCCTCTTCCTTGGAGAAGGTATTCTCTTATGGGGTGTAGCAAAAACTATATAATGAATTGGGGTTTTACACCTATATATATAGCATACATCTGTGCCGAAGTGTGCCCAAACTTGTCTGAATAAATCAGATTAATTTGTGCATTATGTCCATATTGCTCTTATCCTGCTCCACAGCGCAGAAGCAAAATACAGCCTGGATCCGGCCATTTCAGAGATAGCAAAAATCAGTTTTTTTCAAAGAGTGCCTCGAATTCCTCCCGGCTGAGCTTTTCTTTCTCAAGGAGAAGCTGTGACGAGCGGTCCAGGATCTCACGGTGCTCTGAGATCAGACGCCTCGCCGTCTCATACGCTTCGTCGATAATCTTCTTGACCTCATCATCAATGATGGAAGCGACCTGCTCTCCATACTGTCTGGTGTGCGCCAGGTCCTTCCCGATAAAGATCTCGTCCTCGCTCTGCTCATAGTTGATCATGCCCAGACGCTCCGAGAACCCATACTTGGTCACCATCGCCCTGGCAATGGAGGTTGCTTCCTTGATATCCTGCGAAGCGCCCGTTGTGATGTCCTCTTCCCCGAAGACAAGCGCTTCCGCAGCACGGCCGCCCAGCGTGACGACGATGGTCTGCTTCATCCTGCTCTTCGTCTCAAACATCTCATCGCCTTCCGGAAGCGGCATCGTGTAGCCGGCAGCACCGTGACCGGTCGGAATGATCGAAATCGTATGCACAGGCCCCACATCAGGAAGCACATGGAACAGGATCGCGTGACCGGACTCATGGCAGGCAGTGATCCGCTTCTCCTTCTCCGAGATCAGGCGGCTTCGCTTCTCCGAACCGATTCCGATCCGGACAAATGCATGCTCAATATCGCCCTGTTTGATGTAGGCTCTGTCTTCTCTTGCCGCACAGATCGCCGCCTCATTCATCAGGTTCTCGAGATCTGCTCCCGTAAAGCCGGCGCTCGTACGCGCTATGGTATTCAGGTCCACGTCATCTGCGAGAGGCTTCTTCTTCGAATGCACCTGCAGAATCTCCAGACGTCCTCTGACGTCCGGCCTGCCGACATGTACCTGCCGGTCAAAGCGGCCTGCCCTGAGGATTGCCGGATCCAGAATGTCCGCCCGGTTGGTGGCCGCCATCACGATGATGCCCTCATTCTCCGAAAAACCGTCCATCTCCACCAGGAGCT
>CAMIVF010000151.1 GCA_946401715.1 uncultured Clostridia bacterium
GCCGATGATGGCAAGTACCATCCACAAAGTACCGTGTCCCTTCCTGACTGCGTTTTCATGACTTTCCTTCACCCTCGCAGTTACCAGCTCTGTAATCGGACGGTCCGCCTTTGCCTTTTCGACGATGGAGTCAACATCTTCCATGGTCGCGACTGCTTCCTCCTCTGTCATGCCGTCTTCCATACGGTCTTCGATCATCTCCGCATAGAAGTCCACCATCTGATCGGCGCCCGGAATCTCATTGTCCAGCAGCTTCTGATTCAGCAGGTCCAGATATGCTTCCTTACTCATGCTTTGCTCCCTCTCTTTGCTTCCTCTCTTTGGAAATGTACTGGAAGACTTTTACAATCTCTTCCCATTCCTGCATCAGTTCTGTAATGTGGTTTCTTCCCTCGTCCGTAATCCGGTAGTACTTTCTAAGCCGGCCATTGTGTTCCTGCTTAAACACAGTCAGCATCTTCGCGTTTTCCAGCCGCTTCAGGATCGGGTAGAGGGTCGACTCCGTGATCTCGATGAATTCATTAATGTCCTTCACCATCTGGTAGCCGTAGGATTCACCCTGCTCCAGCACCGCCAGCACGCAGGCGTCCAGAATCCCCCGTCTGAATTGAGCGTCCATAAGAAATACCTCCTTACGCGTCATACTATATAACGCATAGTATGACGTGTCAAGAGGTATTTTGATAAAACAGATACATATTTCTTCCCGGCTGCAGTTCACCCGCCGGTTGAAACCGGCGGGTGAAGGTATATCATTTCCGGAAAAACCGCGTCCGGACGTGTACTGGTTTCTACGCAGCTGAATCGCTCCTACCTCTTATTCGACCTGATCCAGATTCCCTGCTTTTCCGCTGCGCGGATCAGCTCATCCCGGAACGCCGGGTGTGCAATGGAGATCAAAAGCTCCGCTCTCTCCCAGGTCGACCGGCCCTCCAGGTTGACACATCCGAACTCCGTCACGATGAAGTAAACCTGTGATCTTGGCGAGGTGACGATCTCTCCGTTGAACACGGACTTGATGTTGGAATGCAACTCTCCCTTCTTGTCTGTAAAAGTCGACGGCAGGCACAGGAACGCTTTCCCACCCTTGGACGTGGACGCGCCGTTCAGAAAATCCAGCTGTCCGCCTGTTCCGCTGATCTGGCGGAAGCCCGAGCTCTCGGAGGAGACCTGCCCGTACAGGTCGACACCGATGCAGCCATTGATGGAAACCATGTTGTCTATGCTGCCGATGACGGCCGGATCGTTCACATATTCCAGCGGACAGAAGGCCAGGCCCGGATTCTCGTCAAGCCACTCGTAGAGTTTGTCTGTTCCAAATGCAAATCCGGCAACGCCTTTTCCGGGGAACAGTTTCTTGTACCGGTTAGTCAGCTTCCCGGCGTCATGAAGGTCGACATACGCGTCCGTGCACAGCTCCGTATGCATGCCCAGATCCTTCAGATCCGACTGGGCCAGCATCTGTCCCAGGATGGTCGGCATGCCGCCGATGCCCAGCTGAAGCGTGGCGCCATCCTGGATATATGGCAGAATATGCTCCGCGATCTTCCGGTCCGTCTCGGAAGGCGCGCCGGTGCGCACCTGCGGTAGAGGACCATGTTCTCCCTCTACGATATAATCTACTTCCGAGATATGGATGCACTCATCAAACCCGCCGTACACGCGCGGAAGCCTCTCGTTTACTTCCACGATCACGATGTCTGCCTGCTCGGCAATGCCTTTGGTAGTCCCGGTCACGCACGAAAGGTTGAAGTATCCGTGCTTATCCATCGGCGTAACCGCCAGCATCGCTACGTTCACCTTGAGAAAATGTCTGTAGTAGGGCACAACGTTGTGAAACACCATGGGAATGTAGTTGCACAGTCCCCGGTCGGCAAGCTTGCGCTCATAGCCGGAGCAGTGCCAGCTGTTATAGACAAAATGCTCCCGCTTCGGGTCGCACTCGGCTGCGAGGATCGGCCCGAAAATCAGATTTCCGCGGATCTTCACATCATGAAGCTCATCCCTGCGCGCAGCCAGGGCTGCGTCCAGCAAAGGCGCGAACCCCAGTGAGACGGTATAATCCACCCAGTCACCGCTTTTTACCACACGGACAGCCTCTTCCGGTGTCCACAGTTTGCTCCGGTATTCTTCCATATGATTCATCGTAAAACCTCACTTGAGAATCCCTTCGTGTTCCCTATGCGCACGCAATGCTGTCACATTTTTCAGCTGTCCGCCGCCGTTGCCGGCGTAATGAAGATCTCACTCCTGTACACCTTCAGCGCGGAATCATAATATTTCCTTCCCATGCACAGCACTCTGATCCTGTCTCCATCTTTTTTCAGGATCTCATGCTGCAGGAAGGCAACATTTCCCTTGGAGAACTGGCTGCCGACCATCACAATATAGTGCTGGCGGTCCTCGGGCGGGATCAGGTCAAACTGTGACATTCCCCTGGCCTCGGCTGCAGTGTAGCCGGTCAGCTCGGTGAATACGTCGTCCACCTCTTCGATCCGCTCTTCCAGGTCCAGCAGATACCGGCTGTACAGAACCGGATAGGTATCCCCCGTCTCATCTCCAGGCTCAACACTCTGGAAGAACACGCCTGTCTCACTGGCTCCCGTCCGCTCTCCTTCCGCCAGCGCAGGATGCTCCTGCAGCATCCGGAGGAATTCGGCCGCGAGTGTCGGATCAAACTGGGTTCCGCTGCAGCGTCTGATCTCTTCCTGCGCTGCCTGCACACTGAGTCCTTTCCGGTAAGGTCTGTCATTGACCATGGCGTCATAGGCATCAACGATCGCGATGACACGGGACAGGATCGGTATGCGCTCCCCTGCAATCTGCTCCGGATAACCCGCTCCGTCCCACCTTTCATGGTGGCACAGGACCATCCGCGCGATCGGGCTCAGCTCTGATGTACTCATACAGATCTGATATCCCTTCGCCGGGTGGGTTCTGAGTACAGCCCATTCATCCTCCGACAGCTTTCCCGGTTTGTTCAGAATTTCCAGCGGGATCCCGATCTTGCCGATGTCATGCAGAAGGCACAATAGCTTCAGGTCGGACAGCTGGGCATCTGTCAGACCGATTCTTCTTCCGAGCAGCTCACCCATTTTCTGGGTCCTCTGTACGTGTGCTTCTGTCTCGGAATCAGATTCCTGCAGTGCCTTGATCAGAGAGTTCAATGCCTGGGAATGAACCGAATGCGTATCCATCAGCTTTTTCACCTGCAGATCCCGAATCGCCGAATGAATCGCATCAAAAATCGTCATCTCTTTTCTGAGATGGTATTCCGAATATTCTCCCTGGCTGTACTCCGAATCCGGATTCGGAGAAACCGCCTGCGCCTTCAGAGTGCTGATGCCATAAAGGACCGGCGTGGTGCTCGCTTCAACGATCTGGTTTGCCCGCTCCAGAAGATCCGTCTCCTGCAGTTCCGGCACCACCGCGATCAGATTGGCCTCAAACCCCCGGATCAGATGTGTCTGCGGCGGCATGAATTCCCTCATCAGCTTTGCAAGCCGGCGGATTCTCTGGTCCCCGGCCTCACGCCCGTACATGCTGTTAATCTCTCCCAGGCCTGCCACATCGAAGACCACAGCACAGGCAGGCGGCGCAAACAGCTCCGGGCTCTCAGCTGCCTGGAGACGGAATCTGGTCCACATCAGAAATCCGGTCAGCAGGTCGGTGTCAGCGGACGCATCCGTGAAGACATACAGATTGCCGATCACACCGCCTCTGTCATCGCGAAGCCGTGTATAGTCACAGCGCAGCACCTGGCCATTTTCCTTCTCACACTGGGTGCTGTACTGATCCTTCTCCTGTCCGGGATCCGGCAGCTGCAGCTGCTCTGTCAGCTCGCGCGCCGGCATCTTCGAGGGCAGCTTCTTTCCCAGCAGCTCAGCCGAGCGCTGGTTGTGCATGATCAGTTCGTCCGCATCGTCAAACAGCGCAAGGCCCTGGTCTATGTTTTCAAAGATTGTCATGGACAGAGACTTGGGCATATAGCGGAAGCGATATTCGAAGGCTGCCCAGTAGGTGATGATCAGGCCGAGGGAATACCCAAGCACGGAGACATCAACACTGCCCCAGATGCTATTGCCTGAGGGATACAGGAAATACGCGTTCAGAAGAACCACGAGCCCGATCGCGAAAATGATCAGAAAATACTGGTTGTGGTACTGCTTCGGCGTTGTGGTGATCTTGGCAAACAGATGGTAGAGAATGAAGATGACCAGCGCGTAAGTAAACAGAAGATGCACGATATAGAGCGGTTTCATCTCATAGGTGTAGGGTGCCACCCTGGATCCGCTCTCCACGTAATGGACCGCGATCTCGGAAAAGATATTGATGATCAGGATGACAGAGTCAATCGCCGCGATCACGCGGATGACTCTTCTCGCCATCACGGACGCCTTCGTCTTGTTGCGCCCGGTATACAGGAAGATAAAATGTGTCAGGGAAACCAGCATCCAGTCGATCCCGGAAAAATACAAAGATGCCGCGATGGAAGCAGTGCGGTAGGTCCCCGGCCGGATGCTGAACAGATAGCAGATAACAACAACACCCGCGGAGAAAGCGGACGCTCCGAGAAAGCGTCCCATCTCCTCCGGCTGCTGATAGGCTCTGTACGCATAGAAGAAGTCGAACAGAGCAAACAGGATGGAAACAATCTCAAATCCCACAATGAATGGATAGCTCATAATTACTCCACATGTTTCGTGGCAATGACATCAACTCCCGTCCCCGCAACATCATGCAGGATCACATCTCCGATCTCCACCGGGCAGGGAACAGACACGCCTGCCAGATCGCGGATCACGTCCATCACTTTGCTCTTCGGAACATCGGACGCCGTCTTGACCGGCACCATCCGCTCATCTGCCTTGCTCCCGTACACCCGCACAGAGCTGGTCACAATACGGGTCGGCGATGTCACCTCCTTGCGCGCGTACTTCTCTCCGTTGGGACAGGTGTTGCCGGTTACCATCGTCACCGCGCCGGTGTCATCCAGCAGGACATCGAGCCTGCAGCCTAAAGGGCATCCGATACAGGTCAGTTCCTTGTGTTTCATGATCAGCCCTCCTCCACTTTGATCTCGATCGAATTCAGGTCAGGATGTCTGTCCAGGACCTTCCGGGTCAGCACAACCTCTTCCATCTCACCCGGTGCCATCACGTGCCGCCGCTTCGACAGCTCCTTTACACCATCCAGATACAGCACCACCTTCTTGTTCCGCATGATATCGCCCACCCGGAAGCGGACCTTCAGCCAGTCGCTGACCCTTCCGGGGGCAACGCTGACCGGCACGGTGTAGCGGATCCCGCCCGATACGGTGATCGGAATTCTTCCGGTTTCTTCGGAAATGCTTCCGTCGTCATATGCGCGGATGTAAGCTGCCGCGCTCTTCCCTGCCAGCGCCGCTTCCTCGGACACATAATCCACCAGGTCATGCACATGGAGCACATTGCCTGCGGCAAATACGCCGGGAATGGAGGTCTCCAGGGACTCATTGACAACAGGGCCGTTGGTCACAGTGCTCATCTCCACGCCAAGACCGATGGAAAGCTCATTTTCGGGAAGAAGCCCGACAGAGAGCAGCAGCGTGTCACACTCGTAGCGTTCTTCCGTCCCCGGAATCGGCTTCCTGTCGGCGCCGACCTCGGCGATCACGACAGCCTCCACCCTTTCCTTCCCTTCGATCCGGACAACCGTGTGCGAGAGCTTCAGCGGGATTCCAAAGTCGTCCAGGCACTGGACGATATTCCGCTTCAGGCCGCCCGAATACGGCATGAGTTCCGCGCAGACCAGAACCTTCGCGCCTTCCAGCGTCATGCGGCGGGCCATGATCAGGCCGATGTCGCCTGATCCGAGAATCACCACCCGTCTTCCGGGAAGGTATCCTTCGATATTGACCAGGCGCTGCGCCGTTCCTGCCGAGAAGATGCCGGCCGGACGGAATCCCGGGATGTTCAGCGCGCCGCGGCTTCTCTCCCTGCAACCCATGGCAAGGATCAGCGCCTTGCACCTGAGAAGCAGCAGGCCGTCTGTCTCATTGACCGCGGCAACCTCCTTGT
>CAMIVF010000152.1 GCA_946401715.1 uncultured Clostridia bacterium
ATTTTCGTGTAATTAATAAGGAAGTTATTATGACAAGAGAAGCATATGAAAAGCTTGCTGTTGCCGAACTCAGGGAACAGGCAAAAAAGCTCGGAATCAAAGGGGTTTCTTCACTGCGCAAAAAAGAATTGGTTGATGCAATTGTGCAGGCATCAGAGGCCCGGAAGAAGCCTGCCGCGCATGCGGAGGAGAGAAAGAGCGCAAAGAACGCGGAGCGAAGAGCAGGCGGTGCAGGAGCAGAGGACCGGGAGCCTTCCGGAAACCCGGAGCGGAAAGGGCAGGAGGGCAGCCAGGACGCACAGGGAAGAAACAGACAGGCGCGTCGTCCGATGCCGCCCCGTCAGGACGGACACGCCCGTGTGATTGTGCGCAGACAGCAGCCTGCGGCCGGACAGAGCCCCCAGGCCAGAAGTGCTTCAGACCAGCAGCCAAGAGCTGCACGCGCGTCAGCCCCTGCAACACGGGGAGAGATGCACCAGTCCAATCCGCAGCCAAAGCCCGATCACACGGAAACGCTGCAGGACCGCATGGAGCAGGACCGTCCGCCGATGGAGCTGAAGCAGCTGGATTCCGGGAATGAGGTCAGCGGTGTCCTGGAGGTCATGTCTGACGGATATGGATTTATCCGGTCGAACAATTACCTCCCCGGAGAGGATGATGTATATGTTTCTCCGTCCCAGATCAGGAAGTTCGGCCTGAAGACGGGAGACATTGTGTGCGGCAATACGCGTGTACACGCGCAGCAGGAGAAGTTCTCCGCGCTTCTGTTCGTGAAGATGATCAATGGCTATACCCCGTCAGAGGCTGCCAGGCGGTACGACTTTGACAGTATGACGCCGGTCTTTCCGAATGAACGGCTGAAGATGGAGCGTACCGGACGTGAAATCGCGATGCGGATCGTGGATCTTCTTGCCCCGATCGGAAAGGGACAGAGGGGACTGATTGTCTCACCGCCGAAGGCAGGAAAGACAACCCTGCTGAAAGATATTGCAAGATCCATTCTGAGGAACAATCCCGAGATGCATATTATTATCATGCTGATCGATGAGCGTCCTGAGGAAGTGACAGATATCCGGGAGGCGATTGTCGGAGAGAATGTGGAGGTGCTTGACTCGACTTTTGACGAGACGCCGGAGCATCACAGAAGAGTCGCCGAGATGGGGATTGAACGGGCACGCCGTCTGGTTGAGCACCGGAGAGACGTCGTGATTCTGCTGGACTCGATCACCCGTCTGGCCAGAGCGTATAACCTGATTGTCCCGCCGTCCGGAAGAACCCTTTCCGGAGGCCTTGATCCGGCGGCGCTTCATCCGCCCAAGCGGTTCTTCGGCGCGGCCAGGAACATGCGTGAGGGTGGAAGCCTGACGATTCTGGCTACCGCGCTTGTAGATACCGGCTCCAAGATGGATGACGTCGTGTATGAGGAATTCAAGGGAACCGGAAACATGGAACTGATCCTTGACCGTAAGCTTTCCGAACGCCGTGTGTTCCCCGCCATCGACATCCAGAAGTCCGGCACAAGAAGAGAAGACCTGCTTCTGACGAGCGATGAAGGTGAGGCTGCCTATGTCATGCGCAGGGCGATGAATGGCATGAAGGGAGAGGATGCGGTCGAAAGAATCCTGGATATGTTCGCACGGACGAGAAGCAATGAGGAACTGATCATGCGCGTGAAGCATTCCCACGTTGTATGATGCCTGCTTGTTTACACAAAAGCGCCATTGTGATATACTTTGATCAGAAACAGACACTTGATTGGGGTTTGTTTCGCTTTTAGCATAATCTGATAGTGAAAGGGGCGATTCTATGGAAAAGATCGTGATAACCATCGCCCGCTATTACGGCAGCGGCGGAAAAACCATCGGCGAAATGCTCGGCAGGGAACTTAACATCCCGTTTTACAACCGTGAGATCCTTCGGATGGCATCCGATGATTCCGGCATCAATGAAGCGCTGTTCGCACAGGCAGACGAGAAACTCAGAAGGACATCTTTGTTCCGCATCGCGCGGAAAGCATACGACGGTACAGTGATTCCGCCTGAGAGCAGAGATTTTCTGTCGAATCAGAACCTTTTCAACTATCAGGCTAAAATCATCCGCATGCTTGCGGACGAGGAATCCTGTATCATCATCGGACGGTGCGGCGATTTCATTCTTGAGGGCAGGGAGAACCTGATCAGGGTTTTCATCTACGCGAATCCGGAATACTGCCTTGAGCAGGCGAAGGAGCGAGGTGCGTTCGGCGGTAAGACAACGATGAAGTACATTGAGGAGACGAATCGTTACCGGGCGGAATACTACAAGTATTATACAGGACATGACTGGAATGACTGCCGCAATTATGATCTGTGCCTGAACAGTGCGGCGATCGGATTCCAGGGCTGTGTGGACGCGATCAAGGAGTATATCCGGATCCGCTTCCCGGATTACAGGAACGATGCTCTGTAAGGATGTGCTGCATGGAATGATGAACGAGACTTGCATTTCTGAGACCCTTCGGGGTCTCATTGACTGATGTAAAGCGGAAGCGGGATGAAATATCGGCCATTTATGGCAGAAACAGCGATCACAGGGGAGCAGAGGGGATTACAGTATGGACAGAGATGACATGCAGTTCGAGGAAACACTGAACGCAGAAGAGATGGAGGAAGCAGCCCGCAGGCGGCGTGCCAGAAGAAAGAGAGAGAGCAGGCTGAAGAAGATTACGGCAGTGATTACGCTGCTGGTGATTCTGGCGGCTGCGGCACTGGTCTATGCCTTTGTGCTTGTGCCCAGGGATCCGGACCTTCCCTGGCCCGCCTTCCTCTGGAAGCGTCCGGCCATGAAAACAGAAAGCCAGAGCGGAGAGATGGATGAGGGAATCACGATTCTTGACGCTGCCGGCAGCCAGGTCACGGCGCAGAGTGAAACGAATGCCGCTCCTGCCCCGGTGGTGCCGGAGACCGCTCCTCAGACAGAGGCGGTGATTCCTCAGACGGAGGCACCGAAGGTGGAGCCTTCACAGAGTGAGGAGGGACAGGCGCTGATTGCGCAGGCGAAGACTCTCGCCATGGGATACGACTATGACGGAGCGATTGCCCAGCTGATGAATATCTCCGGCTATGATACGGATCAGACGATTCAGCAGCTGATCGCTGATTATACAGCACAGAAAGATGCCTGTGTGGCGGTCGATCCGTATACCGTCCCGCACATTTTCTATCACTCTCTGCTGAACTCTCCCGCAAAAGCCTTTGACGTGGAGATGCTCGGACAGGGTGCTGTAGACGGATACAACGCCTGGATGGTGACGGTCAGTGAGTTTGACCAGATCACACAGAAGCTGTATGATTCCGGCTACGTTTACGTGCGGCTCCGCGATCTCGTCACACAGACAACGGACGCGGACGGGACGGTGCATTTTGCCGCGAATACTGAACTGAAGCTGCCGGAGGGCAAGAAAGCCATCGTCCTTTCTGTGGATGACTGCAGTTACTATCATTCTTATGAGCCTGCAAGTTTCCCGGAGAAGCTGGTCCTTGACGATAACGGGAACGTGAAGTGTCTCTATACGGATGCGGCCGGCAATACAAGTGTCGGGGATTATGATGTGGTGCCGAGGCTGAATACCTTCCTTGAAGCGCATCCGGACGGAGCGTACCACGGCGCGCGCGGAATCCTCGCGATGACCGGCTACAACGGTGTATTCGGATACAGAACCGATACTGACTACCTGCTGAAGGAACACCTGATGGAGGATCAGAGTGCATGGCTGAACGCGCATCCTGATTTCAACTTTGACCAGGAGGTTGCAGAGGCAACGAAGATTGCGGATGCGCTGAAGGAAGAGGGCTGGGAGTTTGCGTCCCATACCTGGGGACATCTGTCTGTCACGGATAAGACTGTGGACGAACTCAGAACGGATAATGAGAAGTGGGTCAATACGGTCGAGCCCATCGTCGGAAAGGTGGACACCATCATCTTCGCGCATGGCAATGACATCGGCAGCTGGGAAGGATATGACGGCAATGAGCAGTATGATTACTACAATTCCGTCGGGTACCATTTCTACTGCAATGTCGACGGATCGGTTCCGTACTGGGTGCAGATCACGGACCGGTATGTAAGACAGGGAAGGATCGATGTAGACGGCTACCGGCTCTGGCTGGCAAAGAACGGAGAGGACAGCTCGCTCAGCCAGCTGATTGATCTGACCGGTATCTTCGATGAAGAACGTCCGACTCCTGTTGTGGCGAACGGACAAGGATGACGAAGTGCCGCCGGCAGTCGGCACTTTGGCAGGTTTGCCTGTGGCAGACCTGAATGAGGCCTGGCTGGGACACACAGAACGGATTACTGCTTCGGATGATGGCCTGCGCCGGCGCGTGTTCCGGTGCGGTCGGTGACACTTTTCGCCGCGGCTTCGGCCGCGGCTGTTTTTTTCTTTCTGCTTTCCAGACGGACAAGGATGACATCCTGGTAAATGAAATCGATGATTGCCGCAAAGGGAATCGCAAGCAGGATGCCTCTGACCCCCCACAGGCGGCTGAACACGATCAGGGAGATCAGGATCCAGATCGACGGAACGCCAAGCTGGCCGCCAAACAATTTGGGCTTGATGACATAGCCATCCATTGTCTGGAGGGCGACCGTAAAGATCAGGAACACGAGAGAGTACCACGGGTTAATCAGGAACAGAATGACTGCACCGATTACGGCGCCGAGAATCGGTCCGAAGGTCGGCGCAAGATTGGTCACTCCGACAATGACAGAGATCAGGGGCACATAGGGGTACCCGACGATCAGCATGAATGCGGCGTTCAGCGTTCCGATCAGGAGACCATCCAGAAGGTCGAATACGATGTAGCGGATCATGATAGCGTTGCAGCGCCCGAGGAAATCATTCGATACCTGGTAGGACTTTTCGCTTGTAACAGCCTTCCAGAGCCGCTTGCTGCCGTTCAGGAGACGAACCTTGTCCAGGAGCATGTAAATGGCGATAATGCAGGATATGATCAGATTAAAGAACTCAATTCCGTAATTGATGGTTGTATCGAGTATCGTATTCAGGCGCTGCGGAAGAGACCGGGTGACAGCCCGGATCATCTCTCCGGCGGAATCGATGAAGTCTGCGATGTCCACGTTGTGATCGGCGGCAAACTTCTGGAGGTCATGCAGCATTCTGTTGAGGGAAGCAGCATAGGCCCCCATGTTTTCGGCGAACATCCGGATGCTGGAGATCAGCTGCGGAACCATTGCCACCAGCAGAATGGTAAGGAAGAAAATGATCAGGGCGAACGTGAGCATAACACCCAGCCCTCTTGCGACAGAGCGGCGCTTCATCTTTCCAAAGATCCGGGACTCAAAAAACTTGACCAGCGGATCCAGGACATACGCAATTACAATTCCTGTGATAACCGGGTAGACAACATGGTAAAAACCACCCAGAGCATCCCGCAGGACGCCAATGTTCGAAAGAAACAGGAACAGGACAACGCCGGAGCAGATGGCGAATGTATAGGCTGCCCACGGACGTTCCAGTACTTTTCTGAGTTTTGTCCATTTTAACATGATGCCTGCCTCCTTTTCCCGGATCGGATCTGCCGGGTATCTTTCATTATGAAAATATATCACACAAGGGAACGAAACAAAAGCTTGATGGAAGCAGTAAAATCGATTATCATTGAGATACTGAGGGGAGATTTGATAAGGGGAGGATCATTATGAGTAAGTCTTCGGGTAATCGTAATAACGGCGAAGATGCGTTCCGGGAATGGCTCTCGGACCATCTTCGCTATCTTGTTTTTCTGATTGCGCTTCTCCTTGCGATTGTTGTAATCATCATGGCAGTGAGCCTTCTGGATAGTCGCCAGGGAAGTTCAAAGCAGGGAGCGGACGGCAATTCGAATGACGTTGTGATCATGTCGGAGACAGCGCAGCAGGCTGAGACTGTTTCTTCAGAAGAGACATCTTCCAGACCGGCCCAGGATGCAGCAGGGGAAACCGAGCCTGCGTCGGAATCCGAGACAGAGGCAAAGCCGGAAACGGAGCCTGCGTCGGAATC
>CAMIVF010000153.1 GCA_946401715.1 uncultured Clostridia bacterium
TCTTTTATAAGAATGTGGAGCGTGTGCTGCGGGAGACCTTATGAAGAGCCTGCGCCCACATACTGCAATGATCCGGCATAGATGAAAAGGCTCATGGAAGCAGCCCACAGGACTCCGTAACCGGCATTGCGCAGGAGAATCCCAAAACCGATTCCCAGGACTACATAACCTGCCAGAACAGGGATGGATTTGTAAAACGCCGATCTGATTGTATGTATATTCATAAACGATTCCGTGCTCCTTGCAAAATCCGGATCATTATACCATGATACCAAAGTCATCAAAAGATTCTGCTTCACATTCTTTTTGCGAAGAAGTAGTATAGTAAGAAAAGATGAAATGAGGTCGAAAAGGAGAAAAGGAACTTCAGCAAGAACCTCAGAAGACCGCATAAGGAGGAGAACATTATGGGATTGATTTGGAGCATCATTATCGGAGCACTCGCCGGAGCAATTGCGACCGGGATTATGAATGAGAGATCAAGCTGGATTAAGAATATCATTCTCGGAATCCTCGGTGGATTCGTAGGGGGATGGGTGTTTGGACTGATTGGATTCAGGGCGACCGGAATCATCGGATCCGTCGTGGTTTCCGTAGTAGGTGCGTGCATCTGCATCTGGATCGGAAGAAAGCTATTCTGATCAGGGCAGAGCGGTCCTGGGCCGCTTTTGCCTGGTTCGCCGGGCCGGAAAGGCCCGGCGCTCTTTTCTTTGCAAGGCAGGACCGGACCGGGATCCGGAAGAGGAGAAAGCGATGGGAACAGAACACAGAAAAGTCAATAAGAGGATACGGTGGATGTGATCCGGGTGGGAGAGAGCAGTCATCGTGAATAACTGAGCGGCTTTGGTTTGGAATTATGGTATACTGATGTAAATGCAGGAGGAGCGAAGGCACAAAATGGCGCCCATGCAAAAAGGGTGCCGGTACAAAAGGAGGAGACAATGACTGACAAAGAAGTATGCAAAGAGACGACTGTAACCATCGAATCCCCTCTTCTTGACGAGGAAGTACAGGACCAGATCAAGGATGCGGCGCAGGATGTTCTGGATGAATCCGCGCAGGCTGCGCAGGAAAGGGCGGAAGAAGCCGGGAAACAGGCGATGGAAAAAGCGAAAGAGCTGGCAGAGGGCGCGAAGCCGGTGGTGATGGGTGCTGTGAAGACATTGCGGCAGGCAATTAAGGATGCTGTGCCTGTGGTAAAGCAGCTGGCGGAAGACGCGAAGCCGAAGGTGGAAGAAGCCGGAAAGAGTGCGATGGAAACCCTGAGCAAGGCGTATGAAGCAGCCAAGCCTGTTGTGAATGACGCAGTCAGGAGCACCCTCGATTTTGTCAAGGAAGTCGCGGAAGAGACTAAACCGGTAGAAAGAGAAGAAACCGGTCCTCAGGAGAAGCCGGAGGCTGAGGCGAAAGAGTCCAAAGGGCATGAAGAAAACACGGCCAAAGACTGACGACGGAAATGATCAATGACAACCGAAAACAGCATGGAGGATCAGAGCATATGAAGAAAAGAACCTGGCATTGGATATGGTCAATGATGCTGGCGGTGCTGCTTGTGCTGACAGGCATGACCGGAATCGTATCGGCACAGGAAACAGAGGCGGAAGCGGATGAGAGCACGGCGGAGGAACTGTTTGCGGAATGGAATCCGGAAGCGCCCGCCCTGAAGACGCTGATTGAGTACGTAGAGGATGTCACAGATGAAAACTCGCGCAATTACATTCCTCCGGCAGACCGGATCGCGACCTTTGATATGGATGGGACTCTCTGCGCGGAGCTGTGCCCGACCTATCTGGAATACTATATGCTGGCATGGCGGATTTTGAAGGATCCGACCTACACCCCGGATGCCGAGATGCTGGAATTCGGCCGCATGCTGCGTGACCATGCGCTGGACAAGTCCTTTCCCGATCACATGGATCTGCTGCACGCGAACCATGCCGCGAAGGCTTATGCAGGCATGACGCTGAAGGATTTCGCTGATTTTGTGAACAGCATTCTGGTCAGGGAAGTAGACGGTTTCGAAGGCATGACCTATGCAGAGACATTCTATCTTCCCATGATCGAGGTGGTGGAGTATCTGCAGGAGAATGGCTTCAAGGTCTATGTCGTCAGCGGAAGCGACAGATCCATCTGCCGCACGTTTATCGAAGGTATGCTGGATATTCCCTATGAGCAGATCATCGGCATGGATGTGATGATGGAGGCGACGAACCAGGATGACGCGGATGGACTGGATTATCTGTTTACCAAGGATGACAGCGTTGTCCGGACAGATCAGCTGATCATCAAGAACCTGAAGATGAACAAGGTCAGAGCAATCGTGCAGGAGATCGGCCGCCAGCCTGTTCTTTCGTTCGGCAACAGCAGCGGTGACTGCAGCATGCACAACTACACCATCTTCAACAACCGTTACAGGAGCGCTGCCTTCATGCTGATCGCTGATGATGAGGAGCGCGATTACGGGAATACGGAGAAGACGCGCGCACTTGGAGAGGAGTGGGAAGCAGACGGCTATCATGTTATCTCCATGCGAGATGATTTTAAGACGATCTATGGAGAGAACGTGAAGAAGACCGGAACCTTCCGCTGGCTGGATGAACTGGCGGAGAACAGAGTGCCTGCACAAGAGCCGGATGACGCTTCTGACGATGGACAGGCCGCAGAAGAGACTGCTGAGGCCGGCGAGGCGGAAGATGTGCAGTATGTCATGTATCTGGGCACCAATGACAAGGATACCGACGAACCGGTCTTTGACAAGGAAGAGGCGAAGGAGAAGGCAAAGGAAATCCTGCTTGACCACTTTGGCGGATACACGATTCAGGAAGCGGAAGGAGGTTGGGTCGACGGCGATACGGTTTACCAGGAGTATACGCTGGTGATTTATCTGAGCGATACCACACTGGACGCCGTTCACGCTGCGGCGGACGAGATGAAGGATACCTTCCGCCAGAGTTCTGTCCTGATTCAGACGAATCCGACCACAACCGAGTTTTATTGAACAGCATTTAAATTATGATGATAAAACAGGATAAAATATTTGACCGGATCGCGGAGGCTTTGCTGCTGGATTATTCCAGCGTGTATTATGTGAACGCGATTTCCAATGAATATTGCTGGTATCTGGTGAACCCGGAACTTCACTCCCTCAGTCTGGAGCGGACTGGAGACGATTTTTTTACTGAGATCGTTCTGGAATGCAGCAAAATGATCTATGAGGAAGACCAGCATACCTTTATCGAAAACCTGCAGAAGGAGAAGCTGCTTGCTGCCATGAAGAAGGGATCGATGCAGAACACCGAGTTCCGCGTTATGATCAATCAGGTTCCGACATGGCATGCTTTGCGGCTGATCCGCGGGTGGGAAGAGGGGACGGATTATTTTGTCCTTGGTGTCATCAATATTGATGAAGCGTACCGGCGGAAGATAAAAGAGAAGGAGATCGAGCAGCAGAACGAGATTTACAATCAGATCACTTCAAGCCTGGCAGAACAGTATGACACGCTGTATTACGTCGATATTGATACCAGTACTTATGTTGAGATCTCTTCTACCGATGAGTTTAAGAAGCTGAATGTGCCCGCAACCGGCAATGATTTTTTTGCAGAGAGCAGAAGAAGCATCCGCAAGTATGTGCATCAGGAGGACCAGAAGCAGGTAATCAGCATTCACTATAAGGACATCATGCTGAAAAACCTGGAAAACAGGCGCTCTTTCTCCCTGGCATACCGCCTTGTTGCAGACGGTGTTGTGAAGCACATTCGGCATACAGAGATCATGTCCAGGGACAGGAAACATCTCATTATCTGTATTGAGAACATAGATGCGGAAGTCCGGGAAAAGCTTGCACTGAAGGAAAGCCAGGAGAGAAGCGTGACCTATACGCAGATTGCCGAGAGCCTGGCGTCCCACTATGACCTGATCTATTACGTTGACTGTCTGACTTCGCCCTATTGCGAATTTTCTACAAAGAAAAGATACGGGGAACTGGCTGTCCGGGAAGAAGGGGATGACTTTTTTGAGACCAGTCTGCAGAATGTTGAGAGAGTCATCTATCCGGAAGACCGTGAGCGGATGAAGCATTTTCTGGACAAGGATCATCTGATCTCCGGGCTGGAAGACCACAGGCAGGTGTCGATTGATTACCGCATGCTGATCAAGGGCGGCAGGACACAGTATACACGCCTGAGCGTGACGTATTCATCGGACCGGACACATTTTATCATCTGGATTGAGAACCGGGAGGAGAGTGTCCGCAGAGAGAAGGAGCATCTGCAGGCGTTGTATCTTGCCAATAAGATGGCGCGCCGTGACGAACTTACGGGGACAAAGAACAAGACAGCTTATCAGGAGATGGAGAAGACGCTCCAGAAGCTGATTGACAGCGGGAAGGACGAGCCCTTCGGGATTCTGGTGAGCGACATCAATGAGCTCAAGCTGATCAATGATACGAAAGGGCACCGGGCAGGAGATGAGCATATCAGGGACGCATGCCGTATGATCTGCAGGATCTTCAGCCACAGCCCGGTGTTCCGGATCGGAGGCGATGAGTTCGTTGTGGTCCTGAGAGGCCAGGACTTCAGGAACAGAGAGAGCCTGACCGCAGCACTGAGAAGCCAGGTGGAGGGGAATAACAGGACCGGGGAAGGTCCTGTCGTAGCTTCAGGCCTGGCGGAGTATCGGCTCCATCAGGACAGTTCGGTTGCGGATGTCTTTATCCGGGCGGACAGCCGGATGTATGACGACAAGACGCACCTGAAAGAAATGAAGCTGATCCATGAGACCCATACGCTGAAAGAGCTGGCGGGTGTTCGTATGATCACGGAGGACAGAAAAAAGACTCTGGACGCGCTCTTTCAGTCATTTGAGGTGGTTGCCGAAGGAACCTATGTTTACCTGTGCGACATGAAGTATGATTTCTCTCGCTAGTCCCGGAACGCAGTGGAAACGTATGGACTTCCTTCCGAGTACATGTACGGCGCCGGAGATATCTGGGAGAATCAGATCCATCCGGAGGACAGGGAAGCCTATCATAAGGGGATTGATGGGATTTTTGCGGGAAGCTCCGCTGCTCATGATATGCAGTATCGGGCCAGGCGCACCACGGGTGAGTACGACGTGTGTACCTGCCGCGGTGTTGTCATCCGGGACAGGAACGGGGAACCGGATTATTTTGCCGGCACCATACGGAACCACAGTGAACAGGGGCATATCGATACCCTGACGGGCCTGCGGAATCAGTATGGTTTCTTTGAAGATCTGGATATCTGCATCAGAAGGAACAAGGTGATTCATATACTTCTGTTCAGCATCAGCAGATTTTCGGAAATCAATGAGATGTACGGATATCATTTCGGGAACCGGGTCCTGCAGAAATTTGCGAGAAAGGTTTTTGAAACGGCAGGAAACACGGGCCGCAGTTACCGGATCGACGGAACAAAGTTTGCCCTGATCAGCGATACGCTTACCATGGATGAGCTGCGCAAGGATTATGAAGCGTTTCGTGTGATGCTGCATGAAGACTTTCAGGTGAGTGGGAAGAAGATCCTGCTTGATGTCAGCTGCGGCGCATTGAGAGTAGACAACTTTGATGTGGATTCCCAGACGGTCTATGCGTGTCTGAACTTTGCTTACGAAGAATCAAAGATCCGAAGACAGGGAGATCTGGTAGAGTTTCACAATGATCTCAACGAGAATAATCGTCAGAGACTGGAAACGCTGCATGCAATCCGGGCTTCGATCATGAATGGCTGTACGGGTTTCTATCTGCTGTACCAGCCGGTGGTGGACGCAGACACAGAGCAGGTGGCAGGCGCGGAAGCGCTGCTGAGATGGGAAAACGATACCTACGGGCTGGTTCCGCCTGATGCGTTTATTCCGCTTCTGGAATCAGATCCCCTGTTTCCGGACCTGGGGGACTGGATCATCCGGGAAGCCATACTTGCGGCGAAGCAGATCCTGAAGCAGAATCCGGACTTTGTCATTAATATCAATCTGTCCTATACGCAGCTGGAAAAGCCGGACTTTGCAGACAAAATG
>CAMIVF010000154.1 GCA_946401715.1 uncultured Clostridia bacterium
ACATCAATCGACTTCTGTCAGGCTGCACAGAAGCGGTTCTGATGGCTGTGACGCTTGGATCTGAGCTGGAAAAACGCCTGATGAGGGAGGAAGTCACCAATATGTCCAACGCTTATGTGCTGGATCTGTGCGCTTCCCAGGCGGTGGAGCAGGCTGCTGATGATCTGGAGCGTAGACTTCGTGACAGAATCCTGCAGGAAGGGAAATACCTGACCAACCGCTATTCTCCCGGGTATGGGGATTATCCCATCGAGATGCAAAGACTGCTTCTTGATTATCTGAATGCCGGCCGTGCAATCGGACTGATGCTGACGCCGACCAATCTGATGGTTCCCCGGAAATCCATCACAGCCATCCTTGGAATCAGCACTGAACCAAAGCCGGACGTATACGGGAACTGTACGCACTGCCCTCTCAGGACGAAATGCGCCTGGAGGGAGCGCGGAGAAAGGTGTTACCATTCATAGCCGACAACGGTAATACGCAGAATACGGCTGCACGGAAAGAAAAAAGTCTGATGACCAGTCACTGATATCTTCATTGAATAAAGAAGGAACACACGCAATGAAAAAGAATCAACTCCTGTTACTTGACGGTGCCATGGGGACCATGCTGCAGAAGGCCGGCCTGAAAAGCGGCGAAAAGCCAGAGCTGTTCGGAATGGAACACCCGGAGGTGGTTGCCGGTATTCACCGAAGCTATATCGAAGCCGGAAGTGATGTCATCTACGCGAATACATTTGGCGTCAACAGCCGGAAGTATGAAGGATGTCCGGTTCCGGTTCCGGAAGTGATCGCGGCGAATATCGCCACCGCAAAGAAGGCAGCTGGTTCCTGTGCGGACAGGAAAGTAAGAGTTGCCCTGGACGTCGGACCGATCGGCGAACTGATGGAGCCGCTTGGCACGCTTTCCTTTGAGGAAGCATATGAATGCTTTCGTGAGATCGTCTGCGCCGGAGAACAGGCGGGCGCTGACCTGGTGATCTTTGAGACGATGACCGATCTGAATGAGGTACGCGCCGCCGTACTTGCGGCAAAGGAAAACACCTCTCTCACCATCTGGGTCACGATGACATTTGAGAAGAACGGAAGAACCTTTGCGGGAACCGATCCGGAGGCCATGGCGCTCACCCTGGACGCACTCGGTGTGGACGCGGTCGGTGTGAACTGCTCTTTAGGTCCCGCGGATCTGGTGCCCATCGTTGAGAAGATCCGCACCCGTACAAATCTTCCTGTGATTGTCAAGCCCAACGCAGGTCTGCCGGATCCGAGAACAGGGCTCTATGCTATGACGCCGGAACGCTTTGCGAAGGAAATGTCCGTATATCTGCCCATGGGGATTACCATCCTGGGAGGCTGCTGCGGAACAAGGCCTTCCTTTATCGAAGCACTGCATGGGTTGGTTTCAAGCGATGCTTCTGTGCAGAAGGAGACAGATCCTCCTTCCTGCACGGACGCCGTAACAGACGGAGAAGCTCCTGGTTCTTGCAGTGCAGGTGAACGGGACCTGACAAACGGTGTCTGCTCTTCGGGCCGTGTCGTGAATCTGGACGGAAAAGTCCACACCATCGGGGAGCGCATCAATCCGACCGGAAAAAAACGGTTTCAGCAGGCGCTTCGCGACCGGGACATGAATTACATCATGAAGTGTGCCATCGATCAGACGGAAGCAGGCGCGGATATTCTGGACATCAATGTCGGTCTGCCCGGCGCGGATGAAGTCACTCTGATGTCGGACGTTGTCCGTGCCGTACAAAGCGTGACCGATCTGCCCCTTCAGATTGATTCGACAAAGCCGGAAGTCATCGAAGCCGGCCTTCGTGCTGCCTGCGGACGCGCGATTGTGAACTCAGTGAACGCAGAGGAGGAAACCTGCCGGAAGATTCTTCCCATCGTGAAAAAATACGGAGCCTGCGTCGTCGGGCTCGCTCTTCAAAAATCAGGCATGCCGAAGGATGCCGCTGAGCGTATTGAAAATGTTGAAACCATCCTGAAGTTCACAGACGAATATGGAATCCCGCGCCGTGACGTCATCATAGACTGCCTCACGCTGACCATCTCCGCACAACAGGATCAGGCTATGGAAACCCTCCATGCACTGGAATATGTTTCCAAAAACTTCAACGTCCACTGCACGCTTGGCGTCAGCAATATTTCCTTCGGACTTCCCCAGAGAAAGCAGATCACCGTCAGCTTCCTGACGCAGGCCATGTACTGCGGCCTGGATCTCCCGATCATCAATCCCAATCAGATGGAGATTATGGACGCGGTAGCCTCTTACCGTGCACTCTCCTGTCAGGATGAATCCTGCAGTGCCTATATCGAACGGTTTGCGAACCGGCAGGATACGCCGGTATCTGCGCCGGCCGGCGGTGTTTTAAAAACAGTGTCCAAAGATTTGGCGTCAGGCGGAAACACCGCTTCCGTCTCCAGCCACGCGGAAGGCACCAGGCCCGGATCTGATGCTTCCGATTCGGCCTCTTCTGCCGCTCATATGCTTCGCCAGGCGATCCTGCGCGGCCTGCCCGATGAAGTCCGCCTGCAGACGCAGAGCCTTCTCGAAAGCCGGACCGCGATGCAGATCATTGAAGAATACCTGATTCCGGCACTTGATGAAGTCGGGGATCGTTATGAGAAGCAGCAGCTGTTTCTTCCCCAGCTGATCAATTCCGCAAATGCCGCTTCGGCCGGCTTTGACCTGATCAAGGACAAAATCGCGAAGACAGACGGTGAAAGCGTCTCGAGAGGAACCATCGTCCTGGCGACGGTCGAAGGGGACATCCATGATATCGGAAAAAACATCGTGAAAGTTGTTCTGGAAAACTATGGATATACCGTGATTGACCTGGGACGGGATGTTCCGCCGGAGAAGATACGGGACGTTTCCATGGAACAGAATGTAAAACTGGTCGGACTCTCCGCCCTGATGACCACCACCCTCCCGGCGATGGAAAAAACCATCCAGGTTCTGCGGGAAGCAGGATGTACGGCGCAGGTTGTCGTCGGCGGCGCTGTCGTCACCGCGCAGTACGCGCAGGAAATCGGCGCCGACTTCTACGCGAAAGACGCGAAGGAAACCGTCGATGCCGCCAGGAAAGTGTTTGGAGCGTAAAGCGCAAAACAATTTGCAGCGCAGCCTGTCGGACGAAATAGCGCAGGCTGATATCAAGAACGCGCAATTCCGTTGACTGCGGAATTGCGCGTCTTAACAGACATTCATCTATAACAGTTCACTCGAAGCATTTCCCGCATCTGTAAGCGACGGGCACAAACTTGGTTCATCGGCGGCTGCAGGATCATCTCCCGGATAGGTATGCCTCGGCTTCCTCAATTGCCTTCTTCATGGAAGCACTGCCCGGCGCGCCGGCCGTAAGTCTTTTCTCCACACAGGTTTTCAGAGAGATCGCATCATAGATGTCCTCTTCAAACCGGTCACAGAAGGACTTGAATTCTTCCAGGGAAAGATCATCCAGCGCACAGTCCTTGTCAATGCAATGCAAAACCAGCGCGCCGGTGATTCCGTGCGCGTCACGGAAAGGAATCCCCTTCCCCACCAGATAATCTGCCACGTCCGTCGCGTTCGTGAAGCCGTTGCGGGCGGAAGCCGCCATGACATCCTTTCTGAAACGCATGGTTTCCACGCACCCGTCAAAGAGCCTGATGTTGCTCTTCACGGTATCGATCGCGTCGAAGGACATCTCCTTGTCTTCCTGCATATCCTTGTTATACGCCAGCGGAATCCCCTTCATGGTTGTCAGGATAGCAATCAGAGCGCCGTAGACACGCCCGGTCTTTCCGCGGACCAGCTCCGCGATATCCGGATTCTTCTTCTGCGGCATGATACTGGAACCGGTGGAATACGCATCGTCCAGTTCGACGAAGCGGTACTCATTACTGTTCCAGAGGATCATCTCCTCCGCAAACCGGCTCAGATGCATCTGGCAGATGGACAGGGCACTGAGGAACTCAATCAGATAATCCCGGTCCGATACGCCATCCATGGAATTGCGGGTCGGCCTGTTGAACCCCAGTTCTTTCGCGGTAAAATCACGGTCCAACGGATAGGTCGTGCCGGCGAGCGCGCCGCTTCCAAGCGGGCAGGTATCCATCCGGTCAAGGATGGAAGACAGCCTTTCCCGGTCCCTGCGGAACATCTCGAAGTAAGCGCCGAAATGATGCGCAAGCGTCACCGGCTGTGCCTTCTGCAGATGGGTGAACCCGGGCATATAAGTCTCCAGATTCTCCCTCATCACCTTCAGGATGGTGGCAAGAAAATGCTTCAGCAGCGCATCTGTCTCATGAATCTCGTCCCGCACATACAGCTTCATGTCCAGCGCGACCTGGTCATTGCGGCTTCTGCCGGTATGAAGTTTCTTCCCGGCATCGCCGATCCGCTCGATCAGATGCGCTTCCACAAAACTGTGAATGTCTTCATAGGCGGAAGAAAACGTCAGCCTTCCGGCTTCCAAATCCGCCTTGATAGTCCCAAGACCTTCAATGATCTTTTCCGCTTCTTCATCGGTGATGATTCCCTGTTTCCCAAGCATGGCGGCATGCACAACACTTCCCCGGATGTCCTGCTCATACAGTCTTTTGTCAAAAGGAAGCGAATCATTGAACTGCTTCACCAGTTCATCTGTTTCCTTTGTAAACCTGCCGCCCCATAGCTGCGCCATATCTGTGGTCCCCCTTCTGCTTCGTGATACAATCCTGCTCTTTACTGCCTGCCGGCAGATCATTTTCCAATTGATCGATGATGTTCAAGAATGTAAACGGCATTCTTGCCGCGCCCGGTGCGAAGCACCCTCCCTCTGCGCGCGGCTGGGATGAATGCTCCTTGTTGTATGTCAGATTCTCAATCAGATTCCATCCGGGATCTGATTCTCTTTTCTCTCTCCCGCTCTGCCTTTGAGAACACGCACCCACAGTAATCCTGCCGGTACAGCCCATGTTCTTTCGAAAGCACGATGGATCTCTGATAGCCGCCCTTTTTCTTGAAGTCGGACGGCAGATGCTTCACGCCGTATTTCTGTTCCAGATCCAGGCCGATCTCATTGATCTTGTCTGCGTTCTTCAAAGGACTGATCGACAGCGTCGTTGTAAAATAATCGTATCCGCCTTTTGCGGCGAGGGATGCAGCTTCTTCCATGCGCAGGCGGTAACAGGCAAAACAACGCTCCCCGCCCTCCGGAATCTGCTCCAGCCCCCGGACAGTCTCATAGAACCGCTCCGGTTCATACCTGCCGGTCACATAGGTAATTGCATGCTTCGGATGCATCTCACGGATCAGCCTTCCGAGTTCCTCCTCCCGGTGCCGGTACTCCGTCTCCGGTGAGATGTTTGGATTGTAGAAGAAATCGGTGATCTCAAAATAATCGGAGAGATACTCCAGTACATAACTCGAACAGGGCGCGCAGCAGCTGTGCAGCAGCAGGCGCGGCAGGGCAGGCTCTGATTCAGGTCCGCCCTGCCCGATGCTGCTGTCTGCAGCCTTTTGTTCAAGCGTATGAATAATCTCGTCCAGCGCGTGCTGGTAATTTGGTTTATTCGGCATATCTGGTGTTGAATGGTATCCTGCGGCAATGACAGAAACAATTGCAGAAAACAGTCAAAATCCTCAGACGATTCCGGTCGATCCGAATCCGCCTCTGGCCTGGTTTCCCAGTGTCTCCACCTCCTCAAAGGCAATGGCAGGCTGGTGCTCAATAATGCGGAACTGACAGATCCGGTCATTGACATGGATCACCGTGTCCCTCGTCGCGTAGCAGGGCCACATCAGGTGGTCCTCGTCCGCGCAGTAAGACTCGTCCACCACACCGACCGCATTGGTCTGGATCAGGCCATAGTTCTTAAACGTAGAGCTGCGCGATGCGATCAGCATCTCATAGCCCGGGGGCAGCTGAACGGAAACCCCCAAGTCAACCAGGCGGAAATCGCCTCTTTTCATCGTCACTTCTTCTGCGGCACGCAGATCAATCCAGTCACTCTTGCCGCCGATATAGGCCAGGCGGTCAATC
>CAMIVF010000155.1 GCA_946401715.1 uncultured Clostridia bacterium
CCACATGTCCGCAGACGGCTTCGTAAACACCTTTCCGTCAAGGAAGTCTTCCACCTGCTCCACACTCAGAATCGTGAGTTTATCCAGCACAGTCTCATCAAGCCCCGTGCCATAAGCCTCATTCGAGGTCGGGGCCACAGACTGCTCCTCCATCGCGGCGATTTCAGCCGGTGTGAACTCATGCTCCAGCACCGTCTCGTTCAGGTAGGATCGAAGCGACGAAGATTCCCAGGACGCAGAGCCCGTATCAGGCACAGCTGTCATATCCGCCTGGACACCTGCGTCTTCTGTCTCCACCTCATCCGTCTCCGGCTCGATGCTCATCTCCTCACGAAGCTGCTTCATCGCACCGTCATAGGATACCCCCGTAAACGCACTTTCTTTTCCGGGTTTCGTGCAGATCAGCGTCAGCTTTGTATCTTTCTTCTGAACGACGAGCCAGCTGAAGCCGGAGAATTCCACCGTATCTCCAACCTCCGCTTCCGGAAGAGACTGGCTCTCTTCCTCTTCTCTCTGCCGCAGATACTTCTCTTTGTAATACTTATACTGACTGCGGCTGTCCAGATAATCCCCCAGCTTGTAGAACCGGCTGTACGCGGATTCATAGATTCCGGCCATGCCTTCCGCTTTTGCTGCCAGATACCGGCCATAGCCGCTCAGCCAGACATAAACCGCCGCTGCCACGAACAGCAAGATCACCACAAGTGCGATTCCCCTGCGCAGCGTGGTCTTCCTCGCATAGCGGACAACCTGCGCGTCTGCCTGCGCCTTCATCGCTTCGGTCTTCTGAAGCATCTCCGCATACCGGGCAGAAGCATCTGCGCCGGCCTGGCGCTCTCCGCCTCCGGCAGAATTTCTCCGCTGTTTCAGTTCTTCCAAGACCGCAGCAAGCTCCTGTGAAGCCTTCTTGAATTCATGCTCCGTATCCGCCGACTCCAGATGATATTTGCTCTGTTCGAAGTCAGCCTGAAGCACAGCTTCCTGCGCCCGCTCCAGCCCGGCCTGACACTCCTCAAGCATCGCCGGAGTATCCGGGTGATCCGGAATCTGCTCCAGCAGTCCCATCGCCTTGTGGTAATTGTCCACACAAAACTGAGGCTTCACTGTACATGAATCCTGGTCAATCAACGCCCGGACCCGCTTCGCAATCGAATCATCCGACTCGTAGACAGCCTCCTGACGCTCTTTTGATTTCAGATAATCTCCAAACCTGATCTTAGCCATATAACGACTCTTTAAGAATCCCTCCAACGATAGTAATCAACTGATTTTACATGAGTTTGCATCATCTGGCAATGTCACTCCAGCATCCAATCCACAATCCGGTCTGTTGCCTTCCCGTCGCAGGCGCCCATGTAGGCGGAGAGAAACCTCTCACGTGTTGTTTCTGTTGTCTCCTCTTTCCCGGCTTCCCGCACCGCTTGAGCAAGTGTCTGCTCCTGTGTGACGATCCTTGCCGGTATCTCCTCCGGCGCCATATAGAACCCCCGCCTTGTACGGTACTCCTCCAGGTCCGGCACATACAGAACCAGCGGCTTGTCAAACAGCAGGTACTCATAGATCAGGGAAGAATAGTCTGCGATCAGGACGTCCACGACAGGATAGAGTTCCTCCGTGGGAATCTCACAGGCGAAGTTCTGCAGCGAGTGCCGCTGCGTCCCCGCCATCATATGCGGGTGCAGCCGGGCAAGCACGATATAGTCCTCTCCCAGCTCCTGCTGCAGCTTCCCAAGATCCGGCGCCACGAGCTCAGGCATACCGGCGTTTCCCCGGAAGGTCGGTGCCCAAAGGACGACCTTTTTTCCCTGTGCCTGAGGATATTTCTCATAGAACCGCTTCCGACAGCGCTCACGCCACCTTTCGCTGAAGTACAGGTCCGTCCGGCTCACGCCGAGCGGCCTGACGCGACGCTCGGGCAGCCGCATGGCTGAGGCAAATGCGCTGACAGGAGCCTCTCCGGAGACGGTGACGAGGTCTGCGTTGCGATAAACGTTTGCTCCGTGATAGTCCGGCGGGATGTCATCCTTCGCGTCATACCCGAACTTTTTATAACAGCCGCAGGCGTGCCACAGCTGGATCACCTTCGTCTCCGGCCGCTTGTCACAGGAAGCGACGGGAAGAAAGTTGTCGCAGATGACGACATATCCGGCGCAGGCGTACAGCTGCATAAAGCGCATCGAATGCTGCGCCACCGCGGCCGCACCGGCACTGCCATAATCCAGATAGTGCTCCACGATCCGGAAGTCTCCTCGCTCGTTCAGCCTCCGGTACAGAAGCTCCATCGCCGCCGGGCGGTTGTTATGGTGCGCATCCGCGAACACCACCAGCTTCGGATCCACCGCCTTGCCGCGGTTCGCCCGATAGCAAACAGGCAGCACAACATTCTGCACTGCCTGCTTGATTGTCTGTTTTACCCGGAATCTGACACTCACACTCATACCCTCTTGTACAACGCCAGCCCGATTCGCCTTCCACCTCCTGCCGACACCCGCAGGTTTCAGACCGCCTGGATCAGGCTGAACGGATCGATCTTTATCCGAACACAATCAACACATGCCCTTCGTCCCCATAGATCTCATACGCCATCGTATCCAGCAGCAAAGGCAGATTGGCCTCGCGCAAGTCATTGCTCTTGTCATAATAAACGTTCTTCAGCCCATAGCAGTGCAGCAGCCGGTAGCGATTCCACTGGTAATTTCCTTCCCTGGACGGCAGGGTAAACTGCAGCACCGGATACACTTTTTCGAGTCTTTCGAGTGTTTCATCCGGATGGATATTGCCGGCAAGCTGGATCTGCTTCGGCGTGTCCGTCTGCATGATATCGAGTGCATTCAGATCACAAGCGGCCATCTCCAGCCGGCTTCCGATCCATCTGTCATTCTCGCCCACCGCGTTTCCATACGTAAACGAAAACGCGAAGTATGTCCAGAAGACCAGGAAACAGACTACTTTTCCTATATGGATTTTGTCACGGACTGCCACAACAATCATCATGAAGGACAGGATCATAAAAAATCCATAGGCTGCCCGGCGTGTCCCGCGCAGCTTCTCCACCATGATCAGGACACCGTTCGAGAGCAGAAATGACATGACGACGACTGCTGTCAGGGCTGCGAAGGTGACGATGCGGTTTCTCTGGCTGGTCCACAAAACCATCACGAAAAACAGCAGGATCACCGCCAGAAACAGCAGCTTCCAGTACATGGTAAAATCATGCCACCAACACCAGGCCAGCTTGCGATAATTGGCCGTCAGTCCCGGCAGAAGCCGGCTGAACGGTATCATCTCCCCGCTGTTATATTCGTTGGAATTGTGCATGAAGAAAAACCGGAAGATCGCCAGCGCGGCCAGATACACTGCCGCGGACTGCCCGACCAGAGCAAGTGCCTGCTTCCCTTCCAGCTCCCGGTCGATCCACTGAAGCAATGCATAAAACAGCACCAGGATCGGAAAGATCCCGGACGATGCCTGATAGGACATCATCACCAGCAAGGTGCAGAGAAAGGCTGTTGTCAGGAACGCCTTCCGTCTCAGGGGACCGATGCAGAAAGAAAACACCGCCATCAGAACGGAGAACGCCATGAAGGCTGCGTCGAACTGGAAGGAGAAACACTCCAGAAAGTAAGGGTTCAGGCCCATACCCAGTGCGGCGAGGTACTTTACGAATCCGCCCCGATCCTTCGAAAACAGGCGACTTCCCACTGCATTCCGGCTTCGTCCTGCCAAGGAACTCTTTCCCTCCGCCGGACCAAGTGCTCTCACCGCGATCAGGGAAGCGAGGGCCATAAGCAAAGCCGCGATCAGCTGCTGCAGCGGCGACTGGTCAGATAAAGACACGCCCCCATTGATCAGAACAGCCATAAGATCACTGACATACCGGCTGGACTTCGCCCACCGCAGATAGCCTTCCACCGCCCGTCCGATGTCATCTTTATACAGAACATGCGCACGAAGCAGTGTGCTGACCGCCAGAATATAAATCCCTGTCAAAATCAGCACAATCTTCAGGTCACGCATCTTCTGGCCTGAACGAATCTCAGCAGACGATTCCTGCATGTTCTTCCCCACTCTTACTTCAGCCAATCTCCCGGTTTCTTCTGCAGGCTTACTTCAGCCAGTTATCCGGATCCATCTTCAGGTATGCCTTGAACAACTCCAGATCATCCTTCGTCGTCAGCTTGATATTCTTATCGGAACCCGCCGCGAAATACAGCCGCTCGCCCAGCTCCACCATCATCGTGTTCGTGTAGGCGGAACCCTTGATGCCAATCCCTTCCTCAAACGCCCGGTGGTACGCCCGGTCCAGCTTCCCATACTTGTATGCCTGCGGTGTCGCCACACGGCGCAGGGTCTCCCTGGGAATATACTTCGTCGTTGACAGCTCATCATCCACGATAAAGATCTGCTCATTGTATGGCATGCTCGTCACACCGTTTCCGTACTGCTCACACTTGCGGATCACGTCCGTCAAAACCGAAGCATCCACCAGCGGACGGATCCCGTCATGGATCACCACAATGTCATCCTCAGCACACTTATCTTCCAAGTGATACACCCCGTTGCGGATCGACTCCTGGCCAGTCTCACCACCCGAGATTACCCACTTCAGCTTATCGATCCCGAACTGCTTCGCGTAAGCCCGGGCGACATCATGCCAGCCGTCGATGCATACCAGCTCGATCGCGTCAATCATCGGATGCCGCTGGAACCCCTCCAGCGTATAGATCAGCACCGGCTTGTCATACACATTGATAAACTGCTTCGGGATATCCTGCCCCATCCGGTGGCCGGAACCTCCGGCGATAATTAATGCTACATTCATATCTGCTCTCTCTCCTCTCACCCAACGGACCGCATGATCTCAATCGTATGTCCCAGTCCGGTCTTCATGTCAAAACGGGGACTCCAGCCCAGCGCCCGCAGCTTCACTCCGTCCAGGCGGGCCTTCGTTGCCTTCGAATAGCCTGCCGCCTCCACCGCGTCCGGAAGGTCAAACACCACCTTCGTCCCGACGTAATCTGCGATGGTCTGTGCCAGCTCCCGCAGGGTGATGTCGCAGCTCACATCCGCAATGTTGTAGGCTTCCCCACTCTCTCCCTTCATCAGGCAGTACAGGAATCCGCTCACCGCGTCACAGATATAGGTGTAGGAATAGAACTGCGTACCCTCGCTCTTGAGTACGATGTCTTCTCCCGCGACTCCCTTACGGATAAACTGGGAAAGTGCCTTCGTATCTGTGCTAAGCAAAGCCGGTCCAAAAGACCTTGTAAACCGTGGAATCACGATGTCGAGTCCCTTCTGCCGGATATACGCCTGACACAGCGTCTCGCCCGCCCGCTTGCTCTCCGGATATCCCGCCCGCATCGTATTACAGTCGATATACCCGCAATACTTCTCATCAAACAGTTCCACGTCCCCGCGATTCTCACCATAGATCTCATTAGAGGAAGCAAAAAGGAACCTCCGGCAGCCATGCTCTGAAGCAAAGTGCAGCAGATTGTCGAGGCCAATGATATTCGTCACCACCGTCCCGATCGGGTCAGAGGCATAAGCCACAGGGTGCGTGTTGCTCGCAGCATGGAAAACATAGTCCACGACAGGACACGCTTGTGCGCACCCACGCTCCAGACTCTCCCGGTCATTGATGTCGCACTGCACAAATGTAAAACACGGATTGTCCCAATACTCCTTGAAACGCGCCCGCGCCTTCTCCTCACTGCGCCCAAGCGCGATGACCCTGCACCCTGCGCCGGCCTTCCCTGCTTCGGAAGATCCCGCCCTGTTGCGCAGCATCAGCACATCGATCAACGTGCTTCCGATCATTCCCGTCGCTCCGGAGATCAGGATGCCCTTTCCCTCCAACTCTTCCCAAGGAAGAGGCAGGGAACAGACCGTCTGCAGATCCTCCAGGTACAGCTTATTCTCCAGCAAGCGCATGTTATCACTCCCTCTTATCCCACAAGTTACCTGATCGTCTCTT
>CAMIVF010000156.1 GCA_946401715.1 uncultured Clostridia bacterium
TCTTTGGCTCATGCCAAACCCGTCAGTGACACGGTCCGGTATGTCATAGCTGACACAGCCGCCTGCAGCCCTCAGAGAATGAACCAGAATATAGGTTGAGAAGATGCCGTCCGCGTCATAATCACCGATCACACGGATCTTCTCTTTCTTCAGGATACATGCATGCAAAAGGCTTGCTGCCTCACTGAGCCCGTTCATCAGAAGCGGATTCTCCAGATCCTCCAGCGTGCCGTACAGATAGCGGCGGATCTGTTCCTCGTCCGACAGGTCTCTGTTCAGAAGTACCCTGGCTGTCAGCGGATCAATACCGAACCTCTCAGCGATCCTCGCATTTCCCCCTCTGACCATCTGGCTCCATTTCTGCTTTGGCATATAGGTCATCGATGGATCATCCTTCCTTTGGAAAAAGGACTGCCGGCATCATTCCGGCAGCCCTTTTGGTAAACGCTTCAAAACTTCATTACTTCTTCGCGCTCTTCTTCTTTTTCTTGCTGGCAGTAATCTTCTGCTCAGCCTTCGCCTGCTGTGCAGCCTTCTGCGCAGCCTGGTCCTTCTTATCCTTTGCGAAACGCAGGACATACCAGATCGGGCCGGTCAGGCAGACCGAGGAAAATGCACCGGCGACGATACCAACCATCAGCGGAAGAGCAAATTCACGAATCGACGGAACACCCACAACAAACAGGCAGGCAATCGTGACGAAGGTCGTCAGCGAGGTATAGATGGAACGCGTCATGGTAGAGGTGATACTGTAGTCTACCAGATCCTCGAGGGAGTCAAAGCTTCTGCGCTCCTTCAGGTTCTCGCGGACACGGTCGAAGATAACGATCGTGGCGTTGATCGAATAACCGACGATGGTCAGCATGGCTGCAATGAACGTATTGCCGACGGAGATCCGGATGATCGCATAGGAGGCAAACACCAGAAGCACATCATGGATCAGAGCAAGAACCGCAGACGACGCGAATCTGACATCGGAGAAACGGAACCAGATGTAGATCAGCATGCAGACAACCGCGATGATCACCGCGATGACCGCGTCTCTTCTCATCTCGTTCGAGATGGTGGAGCTGATGGTTTCGTAATTGATGGACGGCGCGTCATTGCCTTCATTGTCCTTGTAGGTTGCAATCTTGAATTCCTTGTCCAGCGCTTCCGTCAGCTGCTGTCTCTCATCCACGGAGAGCTGCCTGGTCTTGAAGATAATCTCATTGCCACCGGCAACCTTCTGGGACTGGATCTGCGCATCGCCGATCACATCCTGGATCACAGGCTTGATCTTGCTGTCGATGTCTTCAATCGTATAGCTGTCTTCGAAGGTGACGTCCGTTGAGGTACCGCCTCTGAACTCCATGGAAAGATTCAGGGCACCGTTTCCGGCTGCATTGTTGATCAGGCAGAACACCGGACCGGATATCATGCAGATCAGGGCAATCGCGAAGAAGATCTTTCTCTTGCCGATGATGTGCAGACGGTTGAACTTCAGCGCCTTGCCGAAGTACTTCTCATCCTGCATGCCAAGCGTATAGCAGGCATTGACAAGCAGTCTGGAGATCACCAGGGCCGTGAACATGGACAGAACGATACCAAGTGCCAGGGACTGCGCGAAGCCCTTGACCGAACCGGTCGCCATCAGGTTCAGGACGAAGCAGGCGATCAGCGTTGTGACATTGCCGTCGATGATGGCGGTCAGCGCTTTCTTGAAACCGATGTCAACCGAGGACTTTACCGACTTGCCGCTTGCGATCTCCTCACGGATACGCGCGTAGATAATAACGTTCGCGTCAACGGCCATACCGATTGACAGGATCACACCGGCGATACCGGGAAGCGTCAGCGTCATGTCAAATGCGTTGATCGCAACCAGGTCCAGTGCAGCGTACAGAATCAGAGCAAAGCCGGCGATGATTCCGGGCACCTTGTACGCAACGACCATGATCAGGATTACGAGTGCAAGACCGATGATACCGCCGCGCAGAGACGTGCTCAGCGCTTTCTGTCCGAGCTGGGCGCCCACCACATTCGAACGGATCTCTTCCAGTTCCAGGGAAAGGGAACCGATTCGGATAAAGGAAGCAAGCTCCTGGGCAGAATCAATGGTAAAGGATCCGGAGATCACGCACTTTCCGTCGGTAATCGCTTCCTTGACACGCGGCGCACTGATCGTTTCGCCGTCATATACGATCGCGATATTCTTGCCGACGTTCGCACTTGTCGCGTCACCGAACTTCTCGGTTCCTTCCTTGTCAAACTCGAGCTGGACAACATATTCGGTATTGTTCATGTTGTCCTTCTGGGAAGCAGCCTCGGCGGAAGTGACATGCGTGCCGTCAAGAATGACTGTTCCGTCTTCGAGCTGGAATTCCAGGGAACCGGGCTTGCCGAGATCCTCCAGGATCTCATCTGCGTTCGATACGCCGGGAATTTCAATGTTGATCCGGTTGCTGCCTTCCTGATAGACGGAAGCTTCCGTGGAATAGCCATCTACACGCTGCTGGAGCTTATAGACGGTATCCGCCATATCCTCAGCGGACGGATTCGGGTCAACCGCCTGGTAGGTGATCGAGACACCACCTTCCAGATCAAGACCGAGCTTGATGTTCTTCGCAGCACCTGATCCGGTCGTTCCCCAGCCGACGAACGCAGTGTAAATCAGGAGCACAAGTGCAATGGCATGCACCGCCAGGATAATCCAGGCATTTCTCTTTTTCATTGGTCTGTTCCTCTTTTCTAAGCCAACCAATTCTGCATTCCCGCAGGCAGTACCCGGGCAGGATACCGGCGGAAATGAACCGCCGCTGGCAAAAGCGGCAAACAACAGTTACATAATTGCGGGAAAGACCCGCCATAAAGAGAACTCAATCGGCAAGCGCAGCCTTGATCATCAGCGCACTCTCCACTCTCTTTCTCTCAAGTTCACACCCGATCTCATAGACGCTGTCGATGCGTCCGTGGAAGTTCCACGAATTCGCCGCACAGCCGCCGCTGCAGTAATACCGGGCAAAGCAGTCACGACATTCGCTTCTCGCGTAGACATTGCAGGACTTGAAGGTACTGACAAGATCAGTGCGCTTCACGCCTTGTGTCACATTGCCGAGAAGGAATTCCTCATTACCGACAAACTGGTGACAGGGATACAGATCTCCCCAGGGCGTCACGGCAAGGTATTCTGTTCCGCTCCCGCAGCCGCTGAGCCGCTTGTAAACGCAGGGGCCGCCGGTCAGATCGATCATGAAATGGAAAAATGTGAACCCTCTTCCCTCTTTCTCTCTCCGGATCATCTCCTGTGCCAGAAGATCGTACTGTTCTTTGATGATGCCCAGGTCCTCCGGACGGATCGCATACGGCGCATCAGCCGGGGCAACCACCGGCTCGATCGAGATCTGATCAAAGCCGAGATCTGCGAAATGAAGGACATCACTGGCAAAATCCAGGTTGAAGTGCGTGAAGGTACCGCGCACGTAGTATTGTTTCCCCAGTTCCTTCCTCTGCTTTGCAAACTTCTGGAACTTCGGAACGATCAGGTCATAGCTTCCCTTTCCGTTCCTTGACGGACGCATCCGGTCATGAATCTCTTTTCTGCCGTCCAGGCTCAGGACGACATTATCCATCTCCCGGTTGCAGAAGTCCATGATCTCATCATCAAGGAGCACTCCGTTGGTCGTCAGCGTAAACCTGAAATGCTTGTCATGCGTCTTCTCCAGCTCCCGTCCGTACGCCGTCAGTTTCCTGACAACCTCAAAGTTCATCAGCGGCTCGCCGCCGAAGAAATCGACCTCAAGGTTCCTGCGGTTTCCGGAGTGTGATACCAGATAGTCCAGAGCAGCCTTTCCTGTCTCGTAACTCATCAGCGCACGTTCGCCGTTGTACTCTCCCTCCTGCGCGAAACAATAGCGGCATGCCAGGTTACAGTCGTGAGCGACATGAAGACAAAAAGCCTTGACAACAGTGGGATGATTCCTGAAATCAAGCACAGCGTCACGGTAGATATCTCTGGAAAACAGCTGATGGTTCTGCTCCAGCGTGCGGATCTCTTCCATGGCTTCCGACACTTCAGCGCGCGTATACTGCCCGGCAAAGCGGGCCATAACCTCCTCGCAGGTTTTTGACGGATCGTCCTTTAAAAAACCGATCACATCATAAACCAGATCATCCACTACATGAACGCTGCCGCTGTCAACATCAAGAACGATATTATACCCGTTGTTTCGATACTGATGAACCAATGATACCTCCCAGGCAGGCAATCCTTATGAAAGGATTGTCCATAGAACAGGCTGCCGCAGGTGCTTTCTGCGACAGCCTGTCAATTCCAATCAGCTATAGTCTGCTATCAGCCGCTTGCCTACGTCAGAAAGAATCTTATCTGCTCTTCTCGCAGGTCTGGTTTCCGACGGTACAGCTGGTCTTGCATGCGGACTGGCAGGACGTCTGACACTCGCCGCATCCGCCCTTCTTCATGCTTTCCTGAAGAGATCTGGTATTCAAAGTCTTAATATGCTTCATTGTTTAGGCCTCCTTTGAAAGGTCCGGTTTTGTCATCACCACGGAATTATATCATAGTGCCGCTTCAATTACAACTCAGTCGGCATTCAGGTTCCTTCCGGTGTCTCAGTTCTCCAGTTCCTTCGCGCGCGCGGCAATCTCCTTCTCCTGGACATCTGCCGGAGCCTGCTCATAGCGGGCAAACTCATAAGCGAAGTCACCGCTGCCGCCTGTCATGGAACGCAGCTGCGTAGAGTATCCGTACAGCTCACTCTGCGGCACGTCCGCGTCGATGATGGTGTTGCCCTTGTGATCCGGGTTCATGCCGAGGACACGTCCGCGTCTCTTGTTCAGATCGCCCATGACATCACCGGTGAACTTATCCGGTACCGTGACATGCAGGGAAACGATCGGCTCAAGGAGAACCGGGCCTGCTTCCATGAAGCCCTTCTTAAACGCCATGTTAGCGGCGGTCTTGAATGCCTGCTCGGAGGAGTCAACCGGGTGATAGGATCCATCGTAAAGGATCGCCTTGACGCCAACAACCGGATAACCTGCCATCGGGCCGGCAACCACAGAATCGGCGATACCCTTCTCAACAGCCGGGAAGTAGTTCTTCGGAACCGCGCCGCCGACGACAACCTGCTCGAATACATAAGCCGAATTCAGGTCGCCTGAAGGCTCGAACTTCATCTTGACGTGTCCGTACTGGCCGTGTCCGCCGGACTGCTTCTTGTACTTGGAATCGACATCGCTGTTCTTGCGGATCGTCTCACGGAACGCGACAGCCGGCTTGCTCAGCTCAGCTTCCACCTTATACTTGGACTGCAGCTTGCTGATGATGATATCAAGATGCTGGTCACCCATGCCATACAGAAGGGTCTGATGGTTTCCGGCGTCATTGACCGTCTTCATGGTGAGGTCTTCCTGCGCGATCTTCGCGAGGGCCTGCGCCACCTTGTCGAGATCGCCCTTGTTCTTCGCAGCGTATCTCTTATAGGTGTACGGCGTCGAGACATCAAACTTCTTAAAGAGAATCGGCTGTGCCTTTGTGGAGATCGTATCTCCGGTAGCCGCGTCGAGCTTTGCAATAGCGCCGATATCGCCTGCGCGAAGCTCCGGAACTTCCTGCGGCTTGCTTCCGCACATCACATACAGCTTGCCCGAACGGAACTCGTCCTGGCTCTCTGTATCGTAAAGCATGTCATCCGGCTTCAGGACACCGGAAGCAACCTTGATCAGGGAATACTTACCGATAAACGGATCGACGATGGTCTTCCAGATGAATGCGCTCTTTGGGGCATCAGCCTTGTAGTCGGCGTTGAATTCCTTGTCGTTCTTGACGTCCTTTCCGGCGATGGTGCGCTCTGCCGGGCTCGGGAAATAGCGGACAATGTCATCC
>CAMIVF010000157.1 GCA_946401715.1 uncultured Clostridia bacterium
GCCCCTGCAGGCGGCAGGCAGCAAACGGTCTCTGCGGGTTAGCCCCGCCCCTGCAGGCGGCGGCGGGATCAGTCTCAGCAGTGTACCCTCTGCCTTTTCAGACAGCGGCATTTGACACCCGCACCATATCCTCCACCTTCTCCAGTGCGGCCTTGCTGTCGATCAGCTCTCCGGCAAGCTTCACGCCTTCTGCCATCGACGCTGCCTTTCCGGCGATAAACAGTCCGGCTCCGGCATTCATCAGCACAATGTCACGCTTCGCGCCGGTGATTGTACCGGACAGAATCCCTCGCAGCATCTGCGCATTTTCCTCAGGAGAGCCACCCCCGATCTCCTGCTTGCCGGCAGTTGTCAGTCCGAAGTCTTCCGGCCGGATCGTCAGGTCGCGATAATAGCCGTCACGGAATTCACAGATCTTCGTTGGCGCGCTGATTGAGATCTCGTCGAGACGGTCCATTCCATAGGCGACCAGGCCGCGCTTCACGCCGAGGCTCATCATGACCTTCGCCAAAGGATTCACCAGCAGCTCACTGTAAACGCCCAGCAGCATATAGTCCGGACGGGCCGGGTTGGTCAGCGGCCCGAGAATGTTAAACACCGTCCGGATGCCAAGTTCTCTGCGGATCGGGCCGACGTATTTCATGGAGGTGTGATACTTCTGCGCGAACATAAAGCAGAAGCCGACCTCCTTCAGGAGCTTCCGGCACAGCTGCGGATCCTGCTGAATATTGATGCCCAGCGCCTCCAGGCAGTCCGCGGTTCCGCAGTCCGACGATGCGGCACGGTTGCCGTGCTTTGCAACCTTCACGCCGCCTGCTGCCAGGACAAATGCACTGGTGGTGGAAATGTTAAAGCTGTGTGCGTTGTCACCGCCGGTTCCGACGATCTCCAGAACCTCCATGCCCGGATGCTCCATCGGCGTTGCCTTTTCGCGCATCGCGGCAGCGCAGCCGGAGATCTCGTCAATGGTCTCCGCGCCGGTTGATTTGGTGGACAGTGCCGCCAGAAACGCAGCGTTCTGTGTCGCCGTCGTCTCACCGCTCATGATCTCCGTCATGACACTGTATGCTTCGTCATAGGTCAGATCCCTCTTGTCGACAATCTTTACAATCGCTTCTTTAATCATGTTCCTTCTCCTTCTTCTTTTTTGATTCACCTTCGAGTCAGGTTTTTTGGTGTCCCTTCCGGTCTCCCTTTTGATTTATCTTTTGCTTCAATTTCCGGTTTGCCGTTTGATTCGCCTTTTGATTCATCTTCCGGTTCGCCTTTTGCTCAGGTTCACAAAGTTCTCCAGAATCCTGCTTCCGTGCGGTGTCAGAATGGACTCCGGGTGAAACTGAATTCCGAAGATCGGATACCTGGTATGTTCGACTGCCATAATCTCATCGTCTTCCGTCCTTGCCGTAATCTTCAGGCAGTCCGGCATGGTCACTTCCTCCGCCGCAAGGGAATGATACCGGCCGACCTGCTCCACTGCGTCCAGACCTGAGAAGATCCGGCTTGCCGTGTCAATCCGGCACTGCGAGGTTTTCCCGTGCATCAGTTCCTTCGCGTATCCAATCCGCGCGCCGAAAGCGGCGCAGATGCTCTGGTGTCCCAGGCATACGCCCAGAAGCGGGATGGCAGGGGCTTGTGTGTTCACCGCGCTGTGCTCCCCGGCTGCCTCAGACTGTCCTGCCCTTGCCTCTCCCTCCGGCTTCCCGTCCCCGGCTGCCCGCTCTGACTGACCTGCCTCCGTATCACATACCTGTCCGATGCGCTTCACCAGCCCGATGCATACCCCCGCGTCCTCCGGCCTTCCCGGACCGGGTGAAAGAATGATGCCGGACGGGCGCATGTAAAGGATCTGCTCCACCGTAAACGCATCATTCCGGATGACATGGATGTCCGGTTCAATGGTTCCGGTCATCTGATAAAGGTTGTAAGAAAAACTGTCGTAGTTATCGATTAAGAGAATCATTTTCTCCTCCGTTCCTGCACCCCTGCCGACGCGCTATGGTAAAACCATTCCTGCACCACTGCGGATGCGATAAGATGAAATCTTTCTTTCCTTTCAAAGCTCGCCCTGCGCCTGCTCCAGTGAGACCAAGACCGCGCGTGCTTTATTCAGGCTTTCCTGGTATTCCTTCTCCGGATCGGAATCCGCCACGATGCCCGCTCCGCTGCGGACGAACACCTTACCCCGCTTTTTGTACGCGATCCGGATCGCGATACACAGATCCATATTGCCTGTAAAGCTCAGGTAGCCGATCGCGCCGCCATAGATTCCGCGTTTGTTGTTCTCCAGCTCATTGATGATCTGCGCGGCACGAATCTTCGGCGCGCCACTCAGCGTCCCTGCCGGGAGAATCGCGCTGACCGCGTCAAGCGCATCCTTGTCTTCTCTGATCTGTCCGCGCACGGTCGAACCGATATGCATGACGTGGGAAAACCGCTCAATCTGGTATGCCTTTTCTACCTCTACACTGCCGAATTCAGAAATCTTCCCGATGTCATTGCGCCCCAGATCCACCAGCATGCTGTGCTCGGCAAGCTCTTTCGGATCCGCAAGCAGCTCCCGCTCCAGCGCTTCATCCTCGGCAGCCGTCTTTCCCCGCGGTCTCGTTCCGGCCAGCGGAAATGTATGCAGCACTCCGTCTTCCAGCTTGACCAGGGTCTCCGGAGAAGCGCCGGCGACTTCCATGTCCGAGCTGGAGAAAAAGAACATGTACGGCGACGGATTCACGGTTCGAAGCACCCGGTAGGTGTTCAGCAGGCTTCCTTCAAAATCAGCCTCCAGGCGGTTTGAAAGAACCACCTGGAAGATGTCTCCTTCGAAAATGTGCTTCTTTGCCTTCTCCACCATTGCGCAGAACTGCTCCTCGGAAAACAGCGGCTGCACCGGGGAGGTCATTTTCCCGGGAAGAATGTCCTCCATCTGGCCGTCTCGGACCAGATCCGCCATGTGCTGGAGCTCGAGGCGGGCGCGATTGTAAGAGACACTGAGTCTGTGCAGTGTTTCCTCCGGCTCCGGCAGTTCCATGTTCACAATCAAGATCAGCTTCTGGCGATAGTTGTCGAAGCAGATCACCTTGTCAAAAAGCATCAGATCGACGTCCTTGAATCCTTCACTGTCCGCGGCGTCCAGCCTGAGGCCTGGCTCTGCGTACTTCAGGTAATCATAGGAGAAGTATCCGACAAGCCCACCCGTGAAGGGCGGCAGCTGCTCAAGCTTCGGACTCGTATGTTCCCGGAGCACCTGCCGGATATATGCGCCTGGATCGTCTGTCTGAATCTGCAAAGACCCGACCTTCATGACACCGTCCAGGCAGGTGATCTCGAGCTTCGGATCATATCCCAGGAACGTGTAACGCCCCCATTTCTCATGTCCGGAGACAGATTCCAGCAGATAGACATGTTCGGAAACGCTCTGAAGCGCCCTCAGCACTTCAATCGGTGTGCGCATGTCAGAGAGGATCTCCGCGCTCAGGGGATACGTCCTGTACTTCCCGACATAGGGGCGGATCTGCTCCATGGTTGCTGTGATGTGCATGAAAAACTCCTTTCTCTGCGTGCTGCTGCCGCAAAAAAACCTGGCAGAGAGATCTTCTTCTCTGCCAGGGACGAATCAACATAATCCGCGGTGCCACCCTGATTCATGGCTGTACCATACTCTTTGGAGTACCAACATACTCTGTGCAGCTAACGTGTGCCTTACGTCGCTGAATACTCGGATCCCCGGCTTCCCGCCTGTAATTGCAGATCCTTTGACAGCGCCCTCTGCGGTCCATATTACGTGTACTGTGTTCTGCCCGGATCGCAGCCCCCCGGACTCTCTGGAAGATCATATACACCTTTTCTCCGCTTCAACGGTTTGATGCGTTCTTCAGTTGAATTGCACTAATCGTATCATTGTCGCACGAATTCGTCAAGAGCAATCTAAATATGCGTCTATTTAGATAAGTATCACAGTGCATACGCTGGATTTTATCTCCACATTGCAGTGTGAAGATAAGCCGCCGGCTGTTCCACTCAGGCCAGTTCAGCCGGCTGCTCAACTGCGTAGCTCTCCCAGCTGTCCGCCTCGGACGCGCCGCTCAGATCAGCAGTGTCGCTGAAGCTCTCAACCGTAACTGTATACTGGCTGGTGCCTTCCACATAAACGGTTCCGTCTGTTCCAACGACAGATACCGCATTCCCGTCTGCGTCTTCAATGCTGCCTTCACAGCTGAGCGTGGTCAGGGTGGAATCGCCCGTCACGATCCAGGCAGAATCTGCATCGATCGTCAGATTACAGGTACCATCGCCTTCTCCTCCCGAATAAGTGGTGTCTTCCACAACCGCGCCGGTCAGAGTGCTTCCCTGTGTGACATAAAAGTCAAGCTGTGAGATCCGGTCCCAGATCACATTTCCTTCCATCGCCTGTGCAATCCCGGTGAAGGTGCAGTCTGCGCCGTTCGCCCCGGACGAGCCCCAGCCGCGGCCATTTGCATTGCCCGTGCAGCGAAGGAAGAAGTCAGAATTCTCCGCATATGTGATATCGACATCATTCAATATGAATGTCGACTGCGTATTCGTAGTGTAAAACATTCCGCCGGCCTTGGCCGTCAGCGTTCCGCCGACCATTTCGAAAGTCCCGTTTCCATCTTCAGCGTCACCTGACATGGACTGATACACAATGACATTCCAGAGAACCTCATTCTGCTCATTATCGTCCGGCATGTTTCCGGTCAGGTCACAGTCGAACAGACGGATCGCATTCAGACCCTCGATACAGGTTGCCTCAGAATTGTTCGCCGTAAGGTCTGCGTCATGAACCGCAATGTCTGCAGTAGAATAGATCGCCGGGCTTCCGATTCCATTTGACGAGTAGGTGCCGCCGTCCACCACCATGGTGCCGCCGCCCCTGTCGGAACGAATCGCCGCGGAAGAGCCGCCGTTCGTCGTCACGTCCAGGTTCCATGCGTAGAGCGTACCGCCGCCTGCCGCGTGAATGCCGCCGGAAGTTCCCTGCTGCGTCGTGATCGTGGAATCCGCAACATAGACGGTGCCGTCTCCATAGGCAAACGCACCTGCCCCACCATTCGAATCGGTATCGATCGAACTGTCCGCGATGTACATCGTCCCGTCTGTGGCAAGCAGCGCAGCCGCATTGCCGTAGAAGCTTGATGTATTGCCGGAGTCGGAGTCTTCACTCGCCCTTGACACATTGACATTCTTCACGACAGCGCTGGCGTCCGAGCCGCTGACCAGGATTGCGTTCTCATCGGTACCTGTCGATTCGACGTCCTGTTCAAAAACCTGCTCTCCGGAAGTCACTTCATTTGCTGCCGTGTAGGTGACACTCTCCTGACCGCCGGGACCGCCGCCCATATCACCGCCGGGAGCGCCGTTTCCTCCCGGGCCGCCGTTACCGTCCGGTGCTTCTCCGTTCGGCATCTCAGGCGGTGTACCGCCGTTGCCTCCCGGACCGCCGTTTCCTCCCGGACCTCCGTTACCGTCCGGTGCTTCGCCATTCGGCATCTCAGGCGGTGTATTCTTATCTTCATCCGCACTTGCTTCTTTGCCGGTATCGGAAGATTCCGTTCCACCTGCAGACGCTTCCTGAGCCGCCTCCGAAGAAGCTGTCGTCTGTGCCGCGTTTGATGTCTCCTCCGCGCATGCCGGCAGGATCAGATTCGCTGCCAGGGACAGGGATAACAAGGAACATACCATCAGATTTCTTCTCTTCATCATTATTACCTCTTTTCTCTTTCTCGCTTCGCCCTGCCTGAGCAGGACGGCTGTCTTTGTTTTCTTTGTGATGATCAGAAGATACTGCCCCG
>CAMIVF010000158.1 GCA_946401715.1 uncultured Clostridia bacterium
GGAACTGCTTTCCGTGTGCATGCGTCCCGATGTGGGGGCGGCCGGCCCGAAGCTAGTTTATCCGGGCGGAAGGATTCAGTCCGCGGGAATCGTGGTCGGGATCGGCGGCACGGCCGGCAGTCTGTTTGCCGGAATGAACGGTGCATTTTCCGGGTATCTTCACAAGGCCTCGCTGATGCAGGATCTGAGTGCGGTGACAGCGGCGCTGATGATCGTGAAGCGCAGTGTCTTTCAGCAGGTCGGCGGATTTGACGAGGAACTGGCGGTCGCGTTCAACGATGTTGACCTGTGCCTGAAGATCCGGCAGGAAAACCTGCTGGTGGTCTACGATCCCTTTGCGCAGGCAGTGCACGATGAATCCGTCAGCCGGGGGGATGAGTATACGAAGGACAAGGCCGGGCGTTTCAGGCAGGAGGCCGGACGGCTGAAGGAGAAGTGGCCTGCGTACTATGAAGAGGGGGATCCGTATTACAATCCGAATTTCTCTCTTGCGCGCTGGGATTATACCCTTCAGCCCTGAGACTGGCCGGCGGCAGACTGAAACAGGACAGACTGAAACAGGATTATGAAAAGTATTACGGTTGTCATTCCGAATCTCAATGGTATGCAGTACCTCGAGGGCTGCCTGAAGAGCCTGTCAGAGCAGACCGATCAGGACTTTGAGGTCCTGATGATCGATAACGGTTCCACGGACGGGAGCGTTTCCTGGGTCAGGGCGCATTACCCCTCGGTCCGGATCCGCGCCTACCGGCGCAACACCGGTTTCTGCAAGGCTGTCAATGCCGGAATCCGGCTCAGCCGCGCGGAATATGTCCTGCTTCTGAATAACGATGTCGTCTGTGACCCGGACATGGTCCGCCGTCTGCACCAGGCGATGGAAGAAAAGCCTGGTGCATTTTCTGCATGCGCGAAGCTTCTGCAGATGTCGGATCCTGAGAAGATCGACGATGCCGGGGACTTCTATTCGGCTTTTGGCTGGGCCTGGGCGCGCGGAAAGGGAGCAGGCCGGGACCGGTTTGAGAAGGAAGAGAAGATCTTTGCCTGCTGCGCAGCCTGCGCGATCTACCGCAGAAGCATGCTGGAGAGAACCGGGCTGTTTGACGAGCGGCATTTTGCGTATCTGGAAGATGTGGACATCGGCTACCGTGCGCTGCGCTTCGGATATGAAAACTGGTATATCCCGCAGGCGGTTGTGTACCATGCCGGCTCGGCGACAAGCGGAAGCAGGCACAACGCATTCAAGGTCCGCCTGGCGGCCCGCAACAGTGTCTGGCTGGTAAAGAAAAACATGCCGCCGCTTCAGATTGTCCTGAACGCGCCGCTTCTTGCGGCAGGCTTTGCGCTGAAGCAGGTTTACTTTGTCAGAAAAGGACTCGGAAAGGAGTACGCGGCCGGATTCCGGGAGGGACTTGGCCGGGCCGGAGGGCTGGAAGGACCTTCCGCCGGGCAGTACCTGAATTGCATGAAGCTCGAGCCTGCGCTGTTAAAGAATGTCCTGATCCAGCTTTCGGGACTGCTTGAGGATTCCTGATAAGGGTGAAACATTGTGATCAAGGATAACCAGAGACATCTGAATAGATTCCATGTCGTGCTGGACGCGCTGATCATCGTGGTGTCCTACCTGCTGGCGTGGTGGATCCAGTTTACATTCCTTGCGGATCCGAAGGCAGGCAAGCTGCCCATGCAGACCTATATGATGGCGCTTCTGTTCGTCGTTCCGGGATATCTGCTTTTGTACGACGCGTTTCACCTGTACAAGCCGAAACGGGTATCCGGGCGGATGCTGGAGGCGGGAAACCTGTTTCTTGCCAATATGGTTGGCCTGCTGGGATTCATATTCGTATTGTTCCTGATAAAGGAGAGTGATTTCTCCAGAGGCCTGATTTTTATATTCACCCTGATCAATTTCCTTCTGACCCTGTGTGAACGCAACTTCATCCGCATCGTGCTGCGGGACATCCGCTCCCGCGGTATGAACCTCAAGCATATGATCCTTGTGGGATACTCCAGCGCTGCGGACGGCTATATCGACAGGATCTTCGCCAATCCGCAGTGGGGCTATCAGATCGACGGAATCGTGGATGACAATTTTGACATCGGAAGCTTTCATCACAATATCCCCGTGATCGGGACCACTGACGATATTGACACGATTCTCGAGGAAAATGATCTTGACGAGATTGCCATCACGCTGGGCCTGGACGAGTACAGCAAGCTGAAGATGATTGTCGCGGCCTGTGAGAAGAGCGGCGTGCACACGCAGTTTGTCCCGGACTATACGGACATCATTCCGTCACGGCCGTATACGGAGGATCTGCTGGGGCTGCCGGTGATTAACATCCGGTATGTGCCGCTGTCCGACACCTTTAACGCTTTTATCAAGCGCCTGATGGACATTGTCGGCTCGCTCCTGGCGATTGTGCTGTTTTCACCGGTGATGCTGGTTACGGCTATTGCAATCAAGAGGAGCAGTCCCGGACCTCTGATTTTCAGCCAGGAGAGAGTCGGACTGCACAACAGGCCGTTCCGGATGTTCAAGTTCCGCTCGATGCGGGTGCAGGAAGAGCATGAGGAGCAGAAGGGCTGGACAACCAGGAATGATCCCCGTGTCACGAAGGTGGGCAAGGTGATCCGCAAGACTTCCATCGATGAACTGCCTCAGCTGTTCAATGTGCTGAGAGGAGATATGAGCCTGATCGGACCCAGGCCGGAACGCCCGCAGTATGTGGAGAAGTTCCGGGAGGAGATTCCCCGCTATATGGTGAAGCACCAGGTCAGGCCGGGGATGACCGGGTGGGCGCAGGTGAACGGATACCGCGGAAACACCTCCATCCGGAAGCGGATCGAATATGACATCTATTATATTGAGCACTGGTCGGTTGCATTTGACATTAAGATCCTGGTACTGACGGTATTCAAGGGATTCATCAACAGAAACGCATACTGATCGACGAGGTTGAGATGAGCAGATACAGCAAAGAAAAGAGAAATCCTTCCAGCAGGTACTCCCGTGTGGAGGAACCGTGGCTGGATGATGACACGCAGCCGAAGACGGGAGCGAACGTCGGTGATGCCGTGCCGAACGGATATGGTGTTCCGGACAGTTATACCAGGCAGGCATCCTACGGTCGTCCGGAAGGTTATTATGACCGCTATCCGGAGGATGATCTGTACAGGGACGATCCGTACAGGAACGATCCGTACGGGGACGATCCGTACAGGGGCGGCCCATACAGAGACGGCCCCTACGACGATTATCCCGGCGGTGATCCGTATTACCGTCAGGAGGCAGATGCATACGACGGCCGTGGCTGGTCAGACGCGGAAGATCCGCGCGCATACGACAGCCGGGACCGGGCCGGCACGGAAGATCCGCGCACATCTGACAAAAGGAAGAAAAAAGAAAAGAACACAGGCGGGAAGTCGAAGAAAGGATTCGTGATCAAGCTGGTCCTGCTTCTGATTGCGGCCTGTGTGCTTGTCCTGGTATGGCGTTTTTCCAGAATAAAGCATGTTTCACTGAAGGATATTCTGACGAACGCCGGCGCCGAGTCCCATTCGGGATTCCGCGAATTTGTCATTTACGGTGTGGACTCCCGGGAAGGAAACCTGACGGAGGATGCGCATTCTGATACCATCATCGTGTGCAGCATGAATGAGAGTACCAAAGAAGTCCGGATGGTGAGCGTCTACCGCGACACGTACCTTGACAATACGAACGGGGAATACCGCAAGGCGACGGAGTGCTATTATTACGGCGGCCCGTCCCGCTCGGTGAATATGCTGAACAAGAACCTGGATCTGGACCTGCATGATTACATCACGGTCGATTTCAACGCAGTCGTGAAAGCGGTGGATCTGATCGGCGGGATAGACGTGGAGGTGACCGAAGAGGAGCTTCCTTACATCAACGGCTACCAGACAGAGAACGCGCAGGTGACAGGCGCGCAGATCACGCCGGTAGAATCTGCCGGCTATCAGCACCTGAACGGCATCCAGACGCTGGCGTACTGCCGCATCCGTTATACGGAAGGCTGGGATTACCGCAGGACCGAGCGGCAGAGGGCTGTGCTCTCGAAGATCTTTGAGCAGGCAAAGAGCCAGGGCCCGGTGCGGGTGGCCCAGATCGTGGACACCATGCTGCCCTATATCGCCACAAGCTTCTCAAGCCCTGAGCTTTTGAGCATTGCGTCAGCGATCACCGACAGCACGATGGTGGATTCTGTTGGCTTCCCGTTTGAGCAGCAGGCGGCAAATGTTTCTGCGGGCGACTGTGTCATACCGGTCAATCTTGCGCAGAACGTATCCGAGCTGCACGCGTACCTGTACCAGCAGTCAGGCTACACGCCGACGCAGACCGTACAGGACATTTCAAACGAGATAGCGAACACAACCGGAATTTACTGATGTGAAGGAGCGTGAATGGATCAGGTAACCGTTTTAATCCCGGTATGGAAGCCGGGCAGTCAGTTTGGCACTCTCCTGAAGCGCCTCAGCCTTCAGACAGTCAGGCCGAAGCGGGTGCTGATCATGAACACGGTTGAGGGAGATGAGGACGATCAGCTCAGTGCGCTGATCGATGCGTTCAAAGACCGGTTTGAGGTTCTGTCCGTTTTCCATGTGGAGAAAAAAGACTTTGATCACGGCGGGACAAGAAACCTCGGATTTCAGTTCTCTGATACGCAGCTGGTCCTGTGCATGACACAGGATGCCATTCCGGCAGGCAGCAGACTGATCGAGCATCTGATTCGGTGCTTTGACGATCCGAAGGTGGCCGCGGCGTACGGCAGGCAGCTGGCAGGGAAGGAATGCAGCGCACGGGAGTGTTTTACCCGGCGGTTTAACTATCCGGACCAGTCGCTGGTAAAGTCCGGGGACGATCTGGAGACGATGGGCATTAAAACCTTTTTCTGCTCAGACGTGTGCGCAATGTGGAGAAGGGATGTTTATTTTGAACTTGGCGGATTCGAGTATCCGGTGATCTTCAACGAAGACATGATCCTTGCCGGCAAGCTGATTGAGAACGGCTGGAAGATCGCCTATGCCGCCGACGCTGAGGTGTGGCATTCTCACAATTACAGTCCGGCGCGGCAGATGCGGCGGAACTTTGACCTCGGCGTTTCGCAGGCGCAGCATCCGGAGCTGTTTGCCAGCTATCCTTCGGAAGGGGAAGGGATCCGGCTGGTGAAGCAGTGTGCGGCGTATCTGGTGAAGTCGGGAAGACCGGGAGAGCTGTTTGCGCTTGCCGCCGACAGTGCATGCAAGTATCTGGGATACCGCATGGGAAAGAATTACCGGCGCCTTCCCGGATGGATGATCAAAAGACTGACCGACAATCAGTCTTACTGGGAGAAGAGTTGACTGCCTGATCAGTTCAGTGCTTTCAGGAACGGGGGTAGAAAATGGCAAAGTGGAATCCGTTTGATAAGAATATATTGAATGCTGATCCGGATGAGTTTGCCGGAGCAGAGGATGCCGGATACGGAGTGCCGAGAGACGCTGACAGCGGTTCGGACCCCATACCGGATTCCGCGCAGGCTGATGTGGACCAGGCAGGAGTATCGTCGCCGGACACGCTGGATTTTTCCGGTTCTGACAACCTGAATGAAGGTATGCCTGCAGAAGCGGACAGCCTCGCCTCTGGTTTCAGCCAGGCGCCGGAAGCGGGCGGTTCTGCCCCTGATTTCAGCCAGACGCCGGAAACGGACAGCCCGGCCCCTGATTTCGGCCAGGCGCCGGAAGCGGGCGGCCCTGCTCCTGATTTCAGCCAGGCGCCGGGAGAAAACAGCTTCATGG
>CAMIVF010000159.1 GCA_946401715.1 uncultured Clostridia bacterium
TTAAATAAAACTTTTAAGAATCTTCAAGGTTGTTTCACTGTTCAGTTATCAAAGAGCTCTGCCGCCTTTCGGGCGACTCGATTAATCTAACACTGACAAAATGTTTTGTCAATAGATTTTTTGGAGAATCGGGAAAAATTTTTTCACTCGATTCAGCGGAGAAGGAGGGATTTGAACCCTCGCGCCGGTCTCCCGACCTACACCCTTAGCAGGGGCGCCTCTTCGGCCTCTTGAGTACTTCTCCGAGCCCGGATCACATCATGTATTCCGTTCTTTCTGCAACGCACTTTCCGAAGTGCGGCAACGCCTATTATATGACAGGGATAAAGAGATTGTCAATCGTTTTTCGAGGGGGGTTATCCACGGATTATCCCCGTGTTTTCCACGTTTTCCACGGTCGGGAGCACGCCCGGCGTCCTTTTCCATGGTTCCGCGGGCCAGCAGCTGGCATTCACACGGGTGCTTCAGAATTCCCTGGGAAGGTCAATCACAGAATGGTTCGTGATCATCTCATAGATATGTACCATGTCTTCAGGCGGGATATTCATATCCTTCTCAATCCAGCTCATCAGAACAAAGGTTAAGCTTTGCGAATAATAATCCGCAATCCATTTAGAAGTAATCCAATTGTATTTGACAGACTTCAGGGGTTCATTTGTCAGGAAATATTCGCAGATCGTCTCTGAGATCAGCTCCCGCATAATGCTTTCAAAAGAATTCTGTCCCGTCGTATGCGCGACATGGCTGAAGAATTCCTTGTTTTTCAGAAGCGCAGTGAAGATAAATGTAACCGCTTCGCGCTGCATGTTGTTCTGAAGAAGGATCCTGCCCGGTCCGACAACCTCTTCGCGGCAGATCCACTCAAGAAGTTCATACTTATCCTGAAAATGGTTGTAAAAGGTCACTCTGATTACGCCGGCGCGATCCGTGATCTGCTTGATCGTGATCTTCTCTACCGGCTTTTCAAGGACAAGCTCCTTAAAGCTGTCTGAAAGAAGGACTTTTACTTCCCGCTTTTGCTGCAACGATATTTCCCCCGAAAGGATTCTTTCTCTTTCCTGCGCATGCAGATTTCCTCTGTTCCTCCGTTCTGCCTCTTAGCATGATGATCCCGTACTGCCTGATTCTGCAGCCCTGGCATGTCTGCTGCGCTTATTCTACGCTCAAGTTTTCAAAATTACAATCCGTCACATGTTATCCCGTATGACGCCTGCCTTCTCCAGGAAAACCGGTTCCACACAAAAGGTCATTTTCTTCCCGGACACCGGGTGCCGGAAGGACAGACGCCATGCACACAGGCAGAGCGGACAGGTTTTCTCCTCCAGCTGCTTCCTGTCCGGATATCTTCCTGCCATTACTCCATATTTTCTGTCTCCCAGAAGCGGCATCCCGGCATGCGCCATCTGAATCCGGATCTGGTGATGACGCCCTGTGCGCAGGCGGATCTCCATCAGCGCCCGCCCGTCACGGATCCAAAGTGTACGGAAGGACAGTTCCGCTCTCTTCGCGCCCTGCTCATCCTCGGAAGCAATGTACGCCATGTTTGTGGACCGGTCACGCCCCAGCCAGTCAATCAGCGTCACAGGTTTTTTCATGCCGTCAATCGCCAGCGGATAAGAAGAAGCGCTCAGACTGACAACAGCCTGGTAGACCTTTTCCATTCCATCCTTCGACGCTGCCTGCGCGCTGAGCGAGGCGGCACTCCCGGGTGTTTTGGCAAAGACAAGAAGACCTTCCACCGGCTGGTCAAGGCGGTGGATGATTCCAAGGTATGGCTCGGCCTGTGTTTCGGAACCGGCACTTCTTGCCAGATGGTTTTTCAGAAGACTCACGACATCTTTCTGCGTGGTACGTCCGGTCTGAACGGGCAGTCCCGCTTCCTTATATATAACCAGGATTTCCTGGTCTTCATATTCAATTCTCATGTCGTCTCCTTATGCTGGGTACTGGCGCGGTGCCTGATTGCCGCGTACGGGGAATTGACGCCGTGCCTGCTTCTCTCCACGCCTGCCCCCGCTCTAAACATGCCAAGTGTAATGGGAAAACCAAAATAAGTCAAAAAAAACCTGCTTTCCTGCCCAAAAGGGTTCTCAGGAAAGCAGGGAATATACATCTGAACAGGGGATCTCCCCGCCTGCCGGCAGAATCGGCCATGGTCTGATCCGGCGCGGTTCTGGTCTGACGAGGAAGTTCTCTTCTCTCTTACAGGTACTTCATCAGCACATCGACCTTGTCCAGCTTCTCCCACGGAAGATCCAGATCATTCCGTCCAAAGTGGCCGTATGCCGCGGTCTGCTTGTAAATCGGACGGCGCAGGTCAAGCATCTTGATGATTCCGGCCGGGCGCAGGTCAAAGTTCTCACGGATGATCTCTGTGATCCCCTCGTCGCTGATCTTGCCGGTTCCATACGTATCGACCATGATCGATGTCGGCTGCGCCACGCCGATCGCGTATGACAGCTGAATCTCGCATCTGTCCGCAAGACCGGCTGCCACGATGTTCTTCGCTACATAGCGGGCAGCATAAGCCGCGCTGCGGTCCACCTTCGTGCAGTCCTTTCCGGAAAATGCGCCGCCGCCGTGTCTTGCGGCTCCGCCATAGGTGTCGACGATGATCTTCCGTCCGGTCAGGCCGGCATCACCGTGCGGGCCGCCGATGACGAAGCGTCCGGTCGGATTGATGAAATACTTCGTATTCTCGTCCAGCATCTCCTTCGGAAGAATCGGATCAAAGACATACTTCCTGATATCTTCATGGATCTGCTCCTGCGTGACATCCGGTGCATGCTGCGTAGAAAGCACGACCGCATCCAGACGAACCGGCTTCCCGTCCTGATACTCCACCGAGACCTGGCTCTTTCCGTCCGGTCTGAGATACTGCAGTGTCCCGTCCTTGCGGACCTTTGTCAGCTGCAGGCAAAGCTTATGGGCAAGAGAGATCGCAAACGGCATGTATTCCGGCGTCTCGTTGGTCGCATAACCAAACATCATACCCTGGTCGCCGGCACCCGTCGCTTCAATTTCGCTGTCCGACATCTGATTTTCCTTCGCCTCGAGCGCCTTGTCAACACCGAGTGCAATGTCCTCAGACTGCTTGTCAAGCGCGACGAAAATCGCGCAGGAGTCAGCGTCAAATCCCATGCCTGAACCGGTATAACCAATCTCGCGGATCGTATCACGTGCGATCTTCTGGTAATCCACATTTGCATTTGTCGTGATCTCACCCATGATAACTGCAAATCCTGTGCAGGCTGCAGTCTCACATGCAACGCGGCTCATGGGATCCTGTGCGACGACCGCGTCCAGGATCGCATCCGAAATCGCGTCACAGACCTTATCCGGATGTCCCTCTGTCACAGACTCCGAAGTAAACAGTATTTTCTCCATCTCTTTGCTCCTTCCCTACCTTTTACCGTCACCATTTCACCTCTTCTACGGAAATATCTCCCAGGCTTCCTGTATGCCGGCTATAAACAATAAAAAAACAAGTCCGCACAAAGACGGACTCAACGCTTGGTGCTGAGTCCCCTTATTGTTCGAGATCACTCGCTCAGGTTGGCACCTTCCGCATGATACGGGGTTGCCGCGGTTTCAACGGTCCTTTGTACCTCCGCCGCCTCTGAATAAGAGAACTACACATAATTCAATTCACTGACTCAGAGATTAACAAAGTACAAAAAATCCGTCAAGAAGAATCTATCTCCCTGACGGAAACAATACCAGAATCCTGTCGGAACCTCCTATACATCACCTCGTCTTTGTCGTCACGAGGGGTGTTTCTCCATGTATCTCAGATAGTTCTCCACCATCAGCGCAATCTTAAAGGTGACAGCATCATCAAATGACCGGATGTCCAGGCCGGTCGACCGCGACAGCTTCTCCAGCCGGTACACCAGCGTATTGCGGTGCACAAACAGCTGCCTTGCCGTCTCGGAGACATTCAGGCTGTTCCCGAAAAACATCTTGATCGTGGAAAGCGTCTCCTCATCGAAGGTCTCCGGCTGCTGCTTCGTAAACACTTCCTTCAGGAACAGGCGGCACAGGTTTTCGGGCAGCTGATAAATCAGACGCCCGATCCCCAGCTTCCGGTACATATGGATCCGCTCCTGCGAGTAGAAGATCTTTCCGACATTCAGCGCCATCCTGGCTTCCTTATAAGAACGCGACACCTGGGCGATCTCATTGACGATGGTTCCGCAGGAAACCCGCACATCGATCATCGCCTCCGTGTTCATCGTATCACGGATCCCGGCCGCAGCCACTTCCAGATCCTCATAACTCTCATCCTCATCCAGACGCCGGATCAGGATGATACTCTTCTCATCCACTTCAGTGATCAGGTTCCCGTCGTCATCCCCGTACAGATTCCGGATGACCTCCATCGCGGAATTGTCTCTCTCATTCCGCGTCTCGACAATGTATACCGCACGGCGCACCTGCGGCTCAATCTCCAGCTTCTTCGCCCGGTTATAAATGTCCACCAGAAGCAGGTTATCCAGGATCAGATTCTGCACAAAATTATTTTTATCAAACCGTTCCTTATACGCAAGGACCAGATCCTCCAGCTGACCGACCGCAATCCGGCCGATCATGTGGACATCCTCTCCGGAGCCCTTCGCGATCAGCACATATTCCGGAACCTCTTCTCCCATTACTTTGAAAAAATGATATCCCTGCAGCTCCTGGCTGTCTGCCGGAGACTCGGCAAACTGCCGCGCGGCTTCCACACTGATCTCCTCCATCCTTGCTGTGGAAGCAACCATATATCCTTCCATATTCCGCACGGAAAAATCGATCTTCGTAACCGTCTTCAGCTTCTCAATCGATAACTTGATTGTCTGATTTGATATCATAACCTGACCTCACTTCGTGGTATTGCCTGGTATCTGCTTCGCTTCAAAATAATAGTAGCATCTTTGTACATCAAGTACAACTCAGACGGCTTGTTTCCCGGCTGAGTGCAGCCTCCGGCGGAACACGGCCGTGCTGCCTCCGGCAGAAAAAGGCCGCCCCCGCAGGGACGGCCTCCGTCATATCTGATGTAATGGATTAGTTGGTGATCGTCAGCTCGGTCTCCTTATCGAAGACATGAACCTTGTCAACATCGATCGCGAACTTGACTTCCGATCCGGTCCTTGCATCCGTCTTCGGATTGACACGGGCTGTCATGTTCGAGCCATTGGTCGTGAAGTACAGGAATACTTCAGCACCGAGAAGCTCGTAAACTTCGATCTTCGCATCAAGCACGGAACTGCTCTTCGCAACAACCTCAGGATCATCATTCAGATGCTCCGGACGGACACCCATGATAACCGTCTTTCCTGCATAACCGCCGTCGATCAGAGCCTTCGCCTTCTCAGCCGGAAGCGTAACCTTGCCAGCCTCGCCCAGATCAAGGTTTCCATCCGGAAGGACCTTGGCATCCAGGAAGTTCATCTGCGGAGATCCGATGAATCCTGCGGTAAACAGGTTCGCCGGCTTGTTGTACAGATTCTGCGGGGTGTCGACCTGCATGACAACGCCGTCCTTCATGACGACGATTCTGGTTCCGAGCGTCATAGCCTCGGTCTGGTCATGCGTAACATAGATGATCGTTGCGCCCAGTCTCTGATGCAGCTTGGAGATCTCGGTTCTCATCTGAACACGGAGCTTTGCGTCCAGGTTGGACAGCGGCTCGTCCATCAGGAAGACCTTCGGGTTACGGACAATCGCACGGCCCATCGCAACACGCTGTCTCTGGCCGCCGGACAGAGCCTTCGGCTTTCTGTCGAGGAGCT
>CAMIVF010000160.1 GCA_946401715.1 uncultured Clostridia bacterium
CATCGGAAAGAAGAAAATCGGTTCAAAAACGTATTCCTTTGGGAGCAAAGGCCGCCTGAAGGGGACGAAAGAGAATCCGGCCGCTGCAGATGATTCCGATACCGGAAAAAAAGCCGGACTGCCGAAAGTCCTGATCATGTGCGGACACGGACAGGGAGACAGCGGCGCGGTAGGCTGCAACGGGAAATACAAGGAATCTGCCTACACAAGAGACTTCGGCAAAAGGCTGTACAAGGCGCTGAAGAATACTGACGCTGTCAATGTAACCTTGTTTAATACGAAGTATGATATGTTTCAGCAGATGGGATCTGTCGTAAACCGCGTCGGGTCATTTTCCGGAAACGGGAAAAAGAAGAAAAAGCTGCTCTCTTCCATCAAGAAGAACCGCAGGATTCCGAAGCTGACACAGTTCGATTATGCCATTGAGATCCACTTCAACGCGACCGCTCCGAGCGGAAAGGATCCGGGCGGAAACGGGTCGAGAAAGGGAACCGGCATCTACATCAACAGCCATAAGAAAAAGAAAAAGGCAAAGATCGATTCAAAGATCATCAGCGCGATCAACGGGACAGGCCTGAGGACCTGGGGCTCTGGTGTATACAGATCATCAAAGCTCAGGAACGCAAAGGTGTTTACGGAGATCGGAGTCAACTATTCTTTGCTGGAGACCTGCTTTATTGACGATAAGGACGACATGAAGTTCTACCTGAAAAAGCGGGACAAGATGGCGGAAGCTGTTGCCAAAGCAATTGTAAAGTACTTATCTTAAGATAAGCCTGGTGATCATACGCAGTTTCAAGGATGCGTGAATACGGAGGAAGACAGTGAATAAGAGAACGTTATCTCTTCTGGTTGACAATACGCCCGGACTTTTGAGCCGTGTATCCGGACTGTTCACAAGGCGCGGATATAATATTGTGAGTATCACCGCAGGTGTGACGACAGACCCGGCCTATACCCGCATTACCATTGTGACCGAAGGGGACGAGGACATTATCGAACAGATCGTCAAACAGCTCAGAAAGCTGGTGGACGTGATAGATATCAAAGTGCTTGATGACGCGACAAGCGTTACGCGGGAACTGATTATGGTCAAGGTCCGTGTGGAAGAGCATCAACGGCAGGGCATTATCTCCATGGCAGATGTGTTCAGGGGCAGCATTGTGGACGTAGCTTCAGATTCTCTGATTATTGAGATGACCGGAAAGCAGGATAAGGTAGATGCATTTATCCGGCTTCTGGAAGGCTATGAGATCCTTGAGCTTGCCAGAACCGGAATCACCGGGCTGTCCAGGGGCTCTGACGATGTGAGATACCTGTAAACAAAACAGGAAAGTTGTAAAAGAAAGAGAGGAATGAATCAATGGCAGCAAAAATCTATTATCAGGAAGACTGCAATCTGTCTTTGCTGGAAGGAAAGACAATCGCGATTATCGGTTACGGAAGCCAGGGACATGCGCATGCCCTGAATCTGAAGGAATCCGGATGCCATGTCATCATCGGCCTGTATGAAGGCTCCAGAAGCTGGAAGAGAGCACAGGAGCAGGGATTTGAAGTTTATACCGCAGCGGAAGCAACGAAGAAGGCTGATATCATCATGATCCTGATCAATGATGAGAAGCAGGCGAAACTGTACCGCGAAGACATCGAACCGAATCTGGAAGAGGGCAATATGCTGATGTTTGCGCATGGATTCAACATCCATTTCGGCTGCATCGTTCCGCCGGCATATGTTGATGTCACCATGATCGCGCCGAAGGCACCCGGCCATACGGTTCGTTCTGAGTATCAGGCAGGAAAGGGTACGCCGTGCCTGGTTGCTGTGCAGCAGGATTATACCGGCAAAGCGCTTGACCTGGCGCTCGCTTATGGCCTTGGCATCGGCGGAGCACGCGCCGGTCTCCTTGAGACAACCTACAAGACGGAGACCGAAACGGATCTGTTCGGAGAGCAGGCTGTCCTGTGCGGCGGCGTGACTGCCCTGATGCAGGCGGGTTATGAAACGCTTGTAGAGGCGGGCTATGATCCGAGAAACGCTTACTTTGAGTGCATCCATGAGATGAAGCTGATCGTAGACCTGATCTATCAGTCCGGATTCGGCGGCATGTGGTATTCCGTGTCCAACACGGCTGAGTACGGCGGATACGTGACCGGCCCGAAGATCATCACGGACGAGACAAAGGCTGCTATGAAGAAGATTCTGAAGGACATCCAGGACGGAACCTTCGCGAAGGATTTCCTGCTTGATATGAGTGATGCCGGCGCACAGGTGCATTTCAAGGCGCTGCGCAAGCAGCATGCGGCTCATCCGGCAGAAAAGGTCGGAGAAGATATCCGTAAGCTCTACTCCTGGAGTGACGAGGACAAGCTGATCAACAACTAAACTGCAGTAGAGCCGACACCGTTTTTTTCAGGAGGAACCACGCGATGGGAATGACGATGACGCAGAAGATCCTTGCACGTGCTGCAGGGCTCGGGGAAGTACACGCCGGCGATCTGATCGAGGCGGATCTGGATCTGGTTCTGGGAAATGACATCACGGCGAAGGTCGCGATCGATGAGATGAACCGGTTTTCCAGCGATAAGGTTTTTGATAAGGACAAGATTGCCCTGGTGATGGACCACTTCGTTCCGAACCGGGACATCAAGTCTGCCGAGAACTGTAAGTGTGTGCGGGAATACGCGAAGAAGCACGGAATCACGAATTTCTATGATGTCGGACAGATGGGCATAGAGCATGCGCTTCTTCCGGAGAAAGGCCTGGTTGCAGCAGGAGATGTTGTGATCGGGGCGGACTCTCATACCTGTACTTATGGTGCGCTTGGCGCATTTTCCACCGGCGTGGGGTCGACAGATATGGCTGCGGGCTGTGTGACGGGGAAGGCATGGTTTAAAGTGCCTTCCGCGATCCGGTTCAATCTGACCGGAAAGCTCGGCCCATATGTGAGCGGGAAGGATGTGATCCTTCATATTATCGGTATGATCGGTGTGGACGGTGCGCTGTACCAGTCCATGGAATTTGCCGGTGAGGGGATTGCCAGCCTGACGATGGACGATCGCTTTACCATTGCGAATATGGCGATTGAGGCAGGCGGAAAGAACGGAATCTTCCCGGTTGACGAGCAGACGGTCAGCTATATGAAGGAGCACGGTGCAAAAGACTGGACCGTGTTTGAGGCGGATCCGGATGCGGAATATGAGAAGGAATACACCATAGATCTGTCACAGCTCAGGCCGACGGTTGCTTTCCCGCATCTGCCGGAGAACACCAGGACCATTGACGAGGTGGGAGATATTCCGATCGACCAGGTCGTGATCGGGTCGTGTACCAACGGCAGGTTGTCTGATCTGTTTGCTGCCGCAGCCGTCCTGAAGGGACGCAAGGTTGCGGATGGCGTGCGCTGCATTGTCATCCCTGCTACGCAGAAGATCTACATGCAGGCCATGGAAGAAGGTCTTCTGAAGATCTTTATCGAGGCGGGCGCCGTTGTGTCTACGCCGACCTGCGGACCTTGCCTGGGCGGACACATGGGCATCCTTGCAGGCAAGGAAAGATGTGTTTCCACGACGAACCGGAACTTTGTCGGCCGTATGGGCGCGATTGATTCTGAGATTTATCTGGCAAGTCCTGCTGTTGCGGCTGCCAGTGCCGCAGCAGGACGGATCGCATCACCGGAGAGTATCTGAGAGGAGGAGCATGATGAAACTGGAAGGTGCCGTATTCAAGTATGGCGATAATGTAGATACCGATGTCATCATTCCGGCGAGGTATCTGAATTCCTCCGATCCGAAGGAGCTGGCTTCGCATTGCATGGAAGATATCGACAGCACATTTACCTCCAGGGTACAGCCGGGAGATATCATCGTTGCTGAGAAGAATTTCGGGTGCGGCTCTTCCAGAGAGCATGCGCCCATCGCGATTAAGGCAGCCGGTGTCAGCTGTGTGATCGCGGATACATTTGCCAGGATCTTCTATCGGAATGCAATCAACATCGGGCTTCCGATTGTGGAATGCCCGGAAGCCGCCGCAAAGATTCAGGCGGGCGATACGGTAGAGGTGGATCTTGACACAGGCGTCATCACAGACAAGACGCAGAATGTCAGCTGGAAGGGGCAGGCGTTTCCTCCGTTTATGCAGAAGATTATCACAGCCGGCGGACTGATTCCGTACATTAACGCAAAGGAAGCGTGATGACTGCTTTGGAACGGCGGTCTGTCCGGCGGCGCCCATTAGGCTGAAACCGCAGACGGAAAGAAGAGCAGGTGCAGGAGACGGAAGATGGCAGACAGTACCCGGGCAGGGCGGACGATCCAAGATCAGCGCTCTGAGAGAAGGAATTTTTTACTTCTTCGCGGCAGGAAGAAAACGGCGAAGGCAGAAGGCTGGGATTACTATGATTACAACCTGATGGCCGTGGTCGTCCTTCTGACCTGCTTTGGTCTTGTGATGCTGTATTCGACCAGTGCGTACGAGGCTTCTGTCACGTTCCAGAACGACATGCATTACTTCGAGAAACAGTCGGTGATCAGTCTCGCGGCCTTTATCCTGATGCTGGTCTTTTCCAGAGTGGATTATCATGTCTACGCGAAATATGCGTGGCCGGTCTATATTCTGTCGAATCTTCTTCTGATCGCGACACGCTTTATCGGAAGAACGATCAACGGCGCGCGCCGCTGGATCTATGTCGGCAGCATTTCGTTCCAGCCTGCGGAGCTGGCGAAGGTAGCTGTGATTCTGTTCCTTCCCGTGCTGATCGTGAGGGCCGGATACCGGTTCAGAAGGTTTAAGGTGCCTGCACAGATCGCAGCATGGGGGCTTGTAACGGCATTTCTTACCTACCGGTTTACGGAAAACCTGTCGACTGCGATTATTATTGTCGGGATCACCTATGTTCTGATCGTTGTCGCGCACCCGAACCCGAAGAAACTGCTTCAGCTGACCCTGGTTGTTCTTCTGGCAGGTCTGATTCTGTTCCAGATTTTCCGTTTTACAGGTGTTCTGGACAAACTGACGGAATCAGAATCCTTCCGCATCCAGAGAATCGTCACCTGGCTTGATCCGGAGAAAAACCAGGAAACCGGCGGTTACCAGGTGATGCAGGGACTTTATGCGATCGGCTCAGGCGGACTGTTCGGGAAGGGCCTGGGCAACAGCGCCCAGAAGCTCGGCGCGCTTCCGGAAGCGCAGAATGATATGATCTTTTCGATCATCTGTGAGGAGCTGGGGATTCTGGGCGCGATGATCGTTGTCCTTCTGTTCGTTTTCCTGCTGTGGAGGCTGTTTTTTATCGCGACCAATGCGCCTGATCTTCTGGGCAGTCTGATCGCGACGGGGATTTTTGCGCACATATCTCTGCAGGTGGTTCTGAATATCGCGGTTGTTTTGAACGTGATTCCGACAACGGGCATTACCCTGCCCTTTGTTTCCTACGGAGGGACTTCGATCCTGTTCCTCATGTCAGAGATGATGCTTGCCCTGTCGATTTCCGGACAGATCCGGATGAAAGAATAACAGGATGATGGGAGCGCGCAGCGTGAAACAATCCGCAATCGGCTTTTGGCGAGTTTATCCCGGGATATGTGCTGTTGCAGGAACACCACAGGTGTTCCTGAATATATTATGAAACCTAATTTATATTTTTATTTTAATGATGTCA
>CAMIVF010000161.1 GCA_946401715.1 uncultured Clostridia bacterium
TCATTTGTCTATGACAAAAAGAGCCATGTGCCTGAAGCAACGGCATCAGGTGTAATTGACGGTGATACCTGTAAAGTGACTGTCACCGGAGCCGCGACGAATGTTGGAAGCTACACGGCAACTGCGGCCAGGTTGTCGAATTCGAATTATGTTCTCACAGGAACGCTTACACAGTCGTTCGAGATTGTCAGCAATGGCTCTGGCGGCTCTGATGCCTCCGACGGGTCTTCTGAATCCGGAGGAACGAATGGATCCGGCGGCTCCAGTGGTTCAGGAGGGTCCGTCGATGATGGGACTTCCATTGAGAACGGATCACCCAGCGAGGAGGGCTCGTCCGGTAATGGCAGCTCCTCCGGAAACACCAGTTTGATCGATTCAGGCAATAGTCTGTTGAACACGATCAATGAGGACAAGATGGCTACCATCCCGAAGAAACCGACCAAATTCAAAGCGAAAGCGAAGAAGGGAAAAGCTAAGCTGTCCTGGAAGAAGCTGAAGAAAAAGACAAAAAAACAGAAGAAGCTCTGGAAGAAGATCAAAAGCATCGAGATTAGATACAGCACAGAGAAATCATTTGCGCATTATAAGACAAAGAAAATCGGAAAATCAAAGAAGAAATATACGTTGAAAGGACTGAAAAAAGGGAAAGTCTACTACATCAAGATCCGGTATCGCGGCAAGAAGGGTGCATATTCCAAGTGGAGTACCGTGAAGAAGGTTCGGGCAAAATAAGACTTCAAGTATATCTTCACGAAAAGTCTACATGAAATGCCTTCACGAGAAGTCTTCACGAGAAGTCTTCACGAAGGCAGAAAGAACGGTTCGTGGTTCCTTATGGAACCAGGGAGATGCTGTGATGAGAAAAACAAGATGGGGACTGGTTCAGTCGCCGCTGGTAACGCATGCCATGACGCAGGACGTTCTTGAGATGTGCGATGAGATCCGCAGGCAGTGGGGGCTGGTATATCCATTTGAGCAGCATCGTGCATAGACTGTTTTACAGATGATGCCGTATTCCTCCGCTTTCCAGTATGCGTGCTTCGATCTGTGCCGCGTTTGAGAAGCCGGTGGCACTCAGTCCGGCGGCTGCTTCATGCAGCGCAGGGCAGAAACGCTTACACATATCATCAAAGTGGTTCATTGCCATCCGGTCGCCAAGGCCGATCTCTTTTGCCGCGATACGGAAGGAGTCTCTGGAAATGTCATCGATGGAGAGTGCGTCACCGATATACAGTGCCATTTCTTTTGTGCTTTGCTCATAAACAGTAGTACTGATGATGTCATATGAAGGAGCTAACCGTATCGTTCTCATATTGGAACCGTACAGAAGCGAATAATTCTTCAGGTGAGCATCTGTATTACCAATGAGGTAATTGAATATGAGATTATCCCAGAGCTGCAATTGATCTGCGACAGGATTGGCGCTGCTGCGCCGCAAAAGCTCAAACATGCTTCTTAGATAACCGCGGGGGGCAGGCTCATATTTTTCAGTGGAGGGAATGCCCATTGCCTGAGCGAAATCCTCCTGATGTAAACGCAGCGGGCGCGGCAGGCTGTTTATCAAAACAGGATTTTGCGGGAAAATGCGGTCATAACGGGGTGTAGCAAACAGAACCTCACCATCTTCTGTGCTGCGCCCTGTTTTTATGATAAAGCTCTCAGGAACATGGATTCCGCATTTTGAGGCTGTAAGAAGAGAAAGCTGCTCATTGGTTACAATCGCTTCCAATCGAACATGACTCTGCTTTACGATATGTGTGCTTGGCGCATTTCCTCTGGGAAGATACCATTCATCTGCATTGCTGTCATAGTACAGACCTGCTTTTCCGGACGCACCGGTTAATGAGAGATGAGATCTTGTCACCAGTTCTGCTGATCTGTCAGCGCCTTCAGCGGCTAATTCCCTGACCTGTTTTTTGGAAATGCGTTCATAGGATGCATCTGTGGTCTCGTCGTCCAGCGTAATACACAGCGCTCCGAGACATTCCCGGCCCAGCCCGTGCAGGATGGCGAGGTAATCGTCTTCGGCAGCATGCAACCATTGGGCAACCATGCGGCGTGTGAATCCTTCCGGAAGCAAGCCCTCGAAAAAAGTCCTTGTCTGTGCGGCACTGAATGGGGTTTCCTGAAGCGGCAGGCTGACAGAGACAGGAGTGCTTCCTTCACGGTGCAGATACTCCATGGAATAGCAAAAACAGCTGTCCGCTGAAGAATTGCCGGAGATAAAGCCGGCAGGAATCATCTCACCGTTATGTTCAATACTGACAATCAGTCTTTCCATGGCTTAGTCCCTCGGTACCAGCTTGCAGTCAAGGCCAAGCAGATTCGCAAGACAGATGGCTTTTCCTAATTCAGCGGTGCTTTTCCCGTTTTCCAGATCAGATATAAAGCTGACACTGAAACCACTGAACTCAGACAGGAATGCCTGTGTATAACCAAGTTTCTGCCTTCTTTTTCTGATGGCTTTTCCAAATGAAGATGAATCGGTAATCATACAGATGTGTTCCTTTCGAAACCCATAATGAGCCGTACGGCGAAGTTTCTTTATAGACAGTATATATTAAGCCGTACGGCGAAGTCAATGCAATGTAGAAATGCAGGAAAGGGATGAAATGAACAATGAACAGAGCAGGCGGAATTCGGCCTTAGTGATCTTCGATCGTATGTTCTTGTAAGGCGACTACTGCTTTGTTATACTCTCATTGGGTGCTGCCAGAAAAACGGTAGGTGGTTGGCCCTCTGCGGAGGGGCGCTGCGTGCCTGTGGCACGCGCCGACCGTAGCGAAGCGTAGACCTGTGACCCTCCGATTACATAACCGGAGCAGGGAAACTTAATTTCGCTTCTGGCCGGGTGTTCTTTGCAGTACTGATTAGCATGATTCCCTGTGCCATGCTGTGGAAATATATTTAATAGAAACTTAATGGAAGAAAACAGAGGGCAAAATGAAAAGAAAGAGGATTTCCTTGAGCAACAGGTATAAACGTTTTTTCCTGAGTGAACGGACAGCTTTGACAGCGGCTTGTGCGAGTGTTCTTCTCATGCCGGTCATCTATTACTTCGGCAAAAGTTCCGGAAGTCTTGATGCGGCAGGTTTATATGATCTGCTGATACGGCTTCTGCTGACCGGCACACTGTTTTATGCGCTGAAAAGGCATAAGCTGTTCCTGATGCAGGCTGCTACAGTAGGATTGCTTTTTTGCATGCTGTGTGCGCAGTCACAATATGCGCTTGGAAAGCTGGCGAGTCAGGATTCGGAAACATATATCATAATGGGTCTGCAGGGTTTTGTTTTTCTGGCAGTGGAACGGATGATTCTGTTTATTCAATCGTTTGTCTGCGTCAGCCATTTTATCATTCATGCGGCAAGAAAGCAGGGAGCCATCCGGGTTTCTCTCAATCAGGTCTCCATTCTGTTCCTTCTGGCTCTCGTGGTGATACAGCTGACGATTGCGCCGATTCTGGCTTTTGAACGGGACTACATCTTATACATCTGGACGCTGCATCTTGGCGAGCTGTTTACCTTTGTCCTGGTTGCCTGTGCAGAACTGATCCTTATGATCGACCAACGTGAGTATATAGGAGAGTGACAGAATGAACAGAAACAAACGCAGAGCAGTATGGTATCTGTTCACGACCATGCTGTCCATTTTCAGTATTTGCACCATTCGGATCTTTGATGGGTTCAACTGGCCGTTCTATGCGGTTACAGCCAATGCGGCCATATCGCTGCTCGGACTGATTTTCCATGTACATATTGATGAACGCGATCAGAAACATCCGGTCATGCTTGCGGTCCGTATTCTCCTGCTGCTGAATTCGATTTCTGTTTTTCTGATGATTGGGTTCAGTCTGTTTATCCTGAGCAGCCAATATCATAATCGTCTCATTCCGGATGGGAAGGTTGCTTCTCCATCTGAGATAGAACAACGGTTATCAGAGTCCGGGAAGGATGTACTTTTGCTGGAGACAGATGATTTGTATATCTATTATGTAAATTATAACGATCTTTCCTTTGTGTCAGGAAAGAGGCCATCCAAGGATGACCAGGATAATCTGATGTGTGTGGCGGCCGCATTTCAGGGGACGTATCAGCTGGGATTCAGCCATGATAATATTGTAGGCTGGCATGTATCTGAGGGACATCTTGAGCGCGGGAAACCTCAGGATGGCCTGGGGGCTTTTACCTATGTAGATGGAGTGGCACGTATCTGGGATACAGATGAGGCTGAGGAAGCTGTTCAGAAGGCCGCGGCTGCGGGTGGAATGGGGTTCCAGCAATTCATAGTCCTATACGATGGACAGCATGGCGGCCATAATAGTGATGAATTCAGATGCTACCGGGTTCTGGCGATCATTAACGGCAGAGCATGCATCATTGATTCACGTACCCAGATGCATTACGATGACTTTATTCTCGCGCTCCGGAATCTGGGAGTTCAGGATGCGCTGTACTGCGATATGGGAAGCGGATGGAACTATTCCTGGTATCGCGGCGCAGATGGGAAGCCTGTTGATGTCATAGGCATTCCATGGCCGTTTTCTCATAACTGGCTTGTGTTCCGGCGATAACACCTGTTCCGGCTCTTTGGGCTGGCACATTGTTACCGCTGCTGGATGGAGAGGATGATTACTATGAACTGTTTCTGGCGGAAATGAAAGCGGCGATAGAAGCGAGGGAGAGCTTTGTGGTGTTATGAGCAGATGATCTGGAAAAGCAGGAGGAGATGCTTCGGTTTGAGCATTTCACACAAAGATGCGTTGGTGCTGCTGCCGTTTCGAATTTGTACCATATCGCTGACCATAAATTTGTGACGGGAAGCCTGAGAGAGTACCTGAACTGTCCGGACTGTCCGGAATATCCGTACTGAGAAGTTCTTTGAAAGAAATAAAATAGTATAGCCAGGAGCGATGATTATGATGAGAAAAACAAGATGGGGACTTCTCGGCGCCGGTGTTTTGCTGGAGCGTTGGATGAAGGGGTTTGTCCAGGTAGAGGATGCAGAGATTGCGGCGATTGCGTCCAGAACCATTGAGACCGCACAGCGTATGGCGGATCGGTTTGGGATTCGTGATGCGTTGTCCTATGACGAGATTCTGAAGCGGGACGATATTGATGTAATGTATATCCCGGTGCCGCATCCGGCCCATAAAGAGCTGGCGATCCGTGCGATGGAAGCGGGTTTTCCGGTACTGGTTGAGAAGCCTGCGGCGGTTAACGCATCTGACTGGGAGGAGATGACTGCCTGCGCCAGGAAGAGCAAGACCTTTTTGATGGAGGCAGTCTGGACACGGTGTTTTCCTGTGATGCAGCAGGTGATCGATGAGATTCATCAGGGGACGATCGGCGACGTGCGTCATATACAGGCCTCCTTCGCATTTCGGGTGGATGACGCATATACGGGGAGACTGACGGACCCGGAACAGGCGGGT
>CAMIVF010000162.1 GCA_946401715.1 uncultured Clostridia bacterium
CCCAGCTCGTCATTTACCAGAATCACATGGATGCGGCCCGGATGTTTCGAATATCTGGTGATCAGGATCTGGCAGCAGATGGTGTCCGGAGACATGCAGTCCGCGCAGGATCCGGTTTTCGAGCAGGGGGTGTTCAGGCCAAAGCGCTGGGCGTTCGTCGGCGCCGCGATACCTCTGGCCCGCTTCATGGCACTGTCGGCATCCGGACATACCTTATTCATGCCTACAATGAACAGAACCTTCTTCGGTCCCTGCGCGATGGCAGAAACACGATTGGCATTGCCGTCGACGTTGACGATGACACCATCCTCCGACATGCCGTTTGCACTGGCGAGAAAAACATCCGCGTCATATGCCTTCAACATGGCAGCGCGCTTGTCTTCTTCCTTGTCCCTGTCGATGAAGTTGTAGTTCCCATCCTGCAAAGCCTGCTTGAGACCGATCTGCGCCGCGCTGACACAGCCTCCCATTGTGACGCTTGCCCCCTCCGGTATCAGGGAAAGAGCGATCTGAAGCGCCTCCTCTTTGGAAGACGCATAGTATCCGTCCATATTACGCTGCTTCAGTCCTTTGATTACCTTCTCTGAGAGCAGCTTGTTTCGCTTTTGGATCATCTCGTTATACATCATGAAACTCCTTTCCGCTGACATCGCAGCTTTCCCATATTTCCTGTATTCCGTCAACATCTATGATTCTGGTTACCATACAAGGTCCCGCCGCTCACTTGCAGGCAGACCACCCCGCCGGGCACCATAAGCAGGAGCGTCGACGGGATCCACTGCTTACGAAGACTTAGCGGCCGGGGTATGAAGAAATCGTTCGCTGAATACCCCGGCTGCTTAGTCGAAGTGAGCAGTTAGCCCGGGGGGAGCGGGCTTTGGTGTCTCGCGGGGTGGTCTGCCTGCAAGTGAGCGGCGGGGACATCGTATTTCAGAACACCACAAATGACTGCGCCTCAAGTGTCAGTACGCCGTCTTTGAGCGTACCTTCTCCGATCTTCCACAGAGCATTCCTGCCTTCGGCATCGATCCTGACAGACACCTGTTCTGAGGAAGGATTCACCGCACAGATCCTTGTGCCTCTCTGGTAGACAAAGGGAAGCTTTCCGGACTCTGCGTACAGAATCTTCAGGTTCGGCTGTCCATGCAGGTCCTTCTCTTCACGGCGAAGCTTCAGCAGGGAGCGGACCGTATGCAGCAGGGAATCCGGGTCTTCCAGCATCTCACTGACCACCGGTGCATCCTCCGACGGATCAACCGGCAGATAGAGTTTATCAGCGTCAGCGTCTGAAAATCCAAGGTTCTTCTCCCTGCTCCACTGCATGGGCGTGCGGCTTCCGGTACGGAAATATCCGCCTTCCTTCGTGCGCAGGCTCAGATAGCGCTGACCGATTTCGTCTCCATAGTAGAGAAACGGTACGCCCGGCATCGTAAACAGGAATGCATAGAACAGCTTCAGCTCTTCCTGGTCCATATTGAACGATGGACGCACCGTGTCATGATTACATGTAATCATGCTGATGTATCCGGTATCCTTTGTCTCCTCGTACAGCCGCAGGTACTCGTCCAGGAATCTGGTGATATCTCCGCCTGCGTCTTTTTTGAAGAAGCTGTGGTCCTCCAGTTCCGGTACCTGTTCCGGATCAAGACCAGTGAAATACGGATCGGAGAGAATGTTCCTTCCGGCATGATTCTGGTAATCCCGTACCAGCTTTGCGTACGGACCCGCAGGCTCATTCAGCAGGAAATCTGCGTGGAATCCGGCAGGCAGCGACAGATCCGGATGGCTCCACTCCGCTACGAGCGCACACTCCGGATAGTCCTGATCCAGCATGGCGCGGATCTCTTTCCAGATCCGGCTTGTCCCGGTTTTCTTCTCGTCGTCTCCCTTGACCAAAGATGCTGCCATGTCGACACGGAACCCGTCACAGCCACGGTCCATCCAGAAGCGCATGACATCCTTGATGGCTTCGATGGTGCCGCGGGCGCCTTCGCTGTCGGTTGTGCATTTCCAGCTCTCGTCCGCATCAAGCCAGCCATAGTTCAGCGCCGGCTGACATTTGAAAAAGTTGAGAAGATACGTCCCCGGACGCTCCGCTTCACCGCCGACATAGGGATAGCCCTGATTCCCTGCGCCCTGGAAACAAAACTCTGTCCAGATAAAACGGTCAGAGTATTCATTTCTCTCCAGACGGCAGCTTTCCTGAAACCATGCATGCTCCTCGGAGGTATGTCCGGGAACCAGGTCCAGAAGAACATGGATTTTGCGCTGATGCGCCTCCTCAAACAGGCGGATCAGATCCTCATTGGTTCCATAACGCGGCGCTGCCTTCTTATAATCGCGGACATCATATCCGGCATCATGGAACGGAGAGTCGAAACAGGGATTGATCCACAAGGCATTGCACCCAAGATCTTTGATGTAATCCAGTCTGGAGATAATCCCCTGAAAGTCTCCGATCCCGTCCCCGTTGCTGTCGCAAAATGACTGTGGATAAATCTCATAGAATACAGCGTCCTTTAACCAGCCCGGCATCATAAACCTCCTTGTCATTCTCTGTCAGATTCTGTCATGATTCACCCGCAATAATCAATTACGGATTGTTCATCAAAAAAGCCCGGCCTTTGCGGCAAACCGCCCATCGGGGCCGGCTGGCGTGCCGGCTTATGCGTTTGCTTGAAAGGTCAGGCTGCTGATGCTTCTTGATATTGCCTTCAGAACCCCACTGACGCATTGAGTCTTCTCTCCATCGCTTCGGGGTTGTTGCAGTACTGCACCGCGGTTTCCTTGGTAATACGTCCTTTTTTGAACAGATCATAGATGGACTCATCCATCGCGATCATGCCTTCGGCTGCACCGCTGCGGATCGTCGCATCAATCTGGTGCGTCTTGCCTTCACGGATCAGGCTCCGGATCGCGGTATTCGCGTACATAACTTCAAAGACTGCCGTCACACCGCCATCCACCGTCGGAACCAGCTGCTGGGAGATCACGCATCGAAGCATCATCGCCAGCTGCAGGCGGATCTGATTCTGCTGTCCGGCCGGATAGATATCGATGATACGGTCTACCGCATTGGCCGCGCCCTGTGTATGAAGCGTGGAGAACAGAAGAATACCGGTCTCTGCAGCGGTCATGGCGACCTCGATGGTCTCGTGGTCACGCATCTCTCCGAGCAGGATGACATCGGGGCTCTCTCTCAGTGCGCTGCGCAGCGCGTGAATATAGTTTACGACGTCGTTTCCGATCTCACGCTGCGTGACGATGCACTTGTCATGGCGATGCACAAACTCGATCGGGTCCTCCATCGTAATAATGTGTCCCTCTCTCGTCTTATTGATGTAGTCAATCAGGCAGGCAAGCGTGGTTGACTTGCCGCTTCCGGTCGCGCCTGTCACGAGGATCAGACCGGTACGCAGGCTTGCCGCCCGCATCACAGGTTCCGGGATTCCAAGCCTGGAAGCATCCGGAAGCCCGAACCGGATGACACGAAGAACAACAGCCAGCGAGCTTCTCTGGTGAAACACATTCGCGCGGAATCTGCCGAACGCGGCAATGGAGAACGAGAAATCATCATCATAGGTTTCGTCCTCCAGGACTCTGTTATGCCGTCCGCACTGCGTGTAGATCGCACGCACAATCGCCTCTGTATCGTCAGGATGGAGCATCTTGTCAGCACGCTCCTGCTTTCCGAGGACCTTGTATGTCAGCGGGAGACCCGGAATGATAAACACGTCCGACGCATCCAGACGGACAGCCTCATGAAGGATATCATTTAACTCTATCATCGTTATGCCAGACCTGTTCCTTCCACCGTTGAATCCGGTAATGTATTGACATAGCCATTCTCATCTTCCGTCAGCGGCTGTGCGCCTTTCGGAAGCACCTGGGAGGACTCTGTCTCCGCAACCGTCTCAATATCCCACTTTGTCACATGCAGCATCGCCTCATTGTCTGCTTCAGCAGTAATATGCAGATACTGGTTCATGGAAAACCGGATCGAAGTGCTGTATCTGTTTCCGTCCACCTCGGTGTTTTCCGGGAGATATTCCCCTCCGCGCAGGTAGTCATCCATGGCGGCAAGCCACTCCTGGCCGGCTCTCTCACTCATCGCAGCCTGCTGGGCAAATGACATCTGGCGGTCGGAAAGTGCCTTGTCTGTCTGGGCGCTGACCAGCGAAAGCAGGGAAAGCACTGCAAGCAGAATCAGCACACAGGTAATGACGATTGTCAGCGCGCCGGACCGGACCGGCTGTCTGGGCTTCTTCACATTCATGACTCTGCCTCCGTTTGAGCACTGCCTGCAGCTTCGTTCTCTGTTTCAGTCTCGGCAATCGAATCGAAGTCAATCACACCCTCCGAAGCCAGAAGGTCTTCGGTGGAATCCGGGAAGTAGATTGCAGTATCCAGCTGCGCAAGGCTCTCCTCGGGATTCTTCACATGGACAATTTCCATATTGCCAGTGATCAGGTATCCGACTGCACGAACCTCACAGGTCATGAACAGCGTAACCTCAAAGACACCGTCTTCCGCCTGATTTCCCATCTCGTCAAAGTGCAGGGTGATCGTCGTCTGCGGCGTATCCTCATCGCTGTATTCGTCATTCGCCGTATCGATCAGCGCCTGCTGGGCCTGACCGATCTCGCCTTCCCCTGCCTCAAACATGGTAACCACATTCTGGGCGGCCATGGCGGCCTTGGTTCTTCTCTCCGCATAGCGGGACTTCTGTGCCGCTGCGCCGAAGATACGCACCAGAATCGTGAGCATCAGAAGAAGCAGGAAAGTAATAATCAGTGTTTCTACAAAAAATGCTCTGTTCTTTCTTGCTTTCATGAAGCCACCTCCTTTGCATGGAGGTAGATCCTGCGGGTTCCGTCCTCGGTAGTCACAGAAGCGATTCCGTTCTCAACCGAAACCTGGAACTGGCTGGTCTTCGCGACCTTTACCGGATCGGAGGCAACACTCCCGGCCTTGTCCGATGTGATAGATTCCATCAGGTACCCATCCTCACACCAGATTCTGGTCACATGCTGTCTCTGACCGGAAGGATCCATGATGACAAGAACATCACCGCCGTTCTCCTGATCAACCCGGAGTGCGCCGTTCTCATCAGATGCCATGATCTTGGATGCCGTGTAGCTCAGCGCTCCCCTGCGGTTCATATTATCAGTACGATTCTCGGTAATCGAATCAAACAGACTGCCTGCCATCGCGGACAGAACCATGATTCCAATCAGC